>JALVCY010000547.1 GCA_027009605.1 Saprospiraceae bacterium | reverse complement strand
GGATTTGGCAAACTGTTTGGGGAGTTGGTAGCAGCCAAATTTATTTGGCTGAAAAATCCTTGTTCCAAATAAATTTGGAACTACCGACCAATCCATCAAATATGGATTTATATTAGGCTTTGCCCGTGGCGCCATGTTGCTGCGCTCCATGGCTACAACGGCAGTTGAAACAGCCGTTACCTTGGATTTGGAAAGCTGTTTGGGGAGTTGGTAGCAGCCAAATTTATTTGGCTGAAAAATCCTTGTTCCAAATAAATTTGGAACTACCGACCAATCCATCAAATATGGATTTATATTAGGGTTTGCCCGTGGCGCCATGTTGCTCCGCTCCATGGCTACAACGGCAGTTGAAACAGCCGTTACATTGGATATGGAAAACTTGTTTGGGGAGTTGGTAGCAGCCAAATTTATTTGGCTGGAAAAGCTCACCATCTCCCGAGTGAATTCGGAAGTACCAACGAAAAATCCAACTATGTGGCATTTTCCAACCGGAATTAAGATTGCAGAATTAAGAGACGTAGTGAAAAGGCACGCCTTTTCACATCAACAAAGTTAAGATTTAAGATTTAAGATTGCAGAATTAAGAGTGGAGAAGGATGGAATTCAACACATAAGTTCCTTGCTTTATTCTATGGGGCAAATCTTTAGACCGCCTGCCCGTTACACCGTTACACCGCTATACCGTTATACGGCTTCCCCGTTAGGCGCTACGCCGTAAAACCATCGAAATAGCACCGCATCGGTAAGTAATAACCCTTAGTTTTTGGCAATATCAAATAATCAAGTGCTAAATTCAGGTATTATCACTAATAATTGGTTAAATTTGCTGTCCAGACTCGTCGGTCTGTCTCCATTGCTAGGACTTGTTTTGTAGTCTCTACATTTTTGCACTACTCTGAGCGTAATCCACAATCCATTTTTTGTTTCAAAAATAAAACTATGAAAAAGTATTTTCTACTCTTTTTTCTCTTGAGTACTTCTTTGGCGATTTTGGCGCAAGTCAATTATACAGCTAATGATCAAGTTACACCCTACACCGGTCTGTTTAGACCCGGAATTAATTTTGACTATTATCCACCCTACACCAGTATTGAATTGGCTAATATTGCAGCCGGCAACCCTTCCCTTGGCCTAAATGGCATTGGTGCCAAAACATCCCGTCCGGCACTATATGAAAAGTTTACGCAAACTTGGGGTTTAAACTTCCATGTCAATAACTTCCAACACTTTCAAGATGTCGGGATGAAAGATTTGACGATGATCGTCGGATTCCCGGCCGAATGGCATAGAGATCAGACCATTTATTGTGACGGCAATGACCCTTACCATGTTTATTGTGGCAATGATCCTTATACGACGAATTGTCAGTCCACCATGTTTGCCAATTTATACACGCCTATTTGGGATGGTGGCGCCAACGGGACTCCTTATAATGATGACAACTATTTGGCGGCTTACATGTATGAATTGGTGACCCTGTACAAGGATGATGTAAAGTTTTGGGAAATCTGGAATGAACCCGGCTTTGACCACTCTTATGTCCAAGGTTGGCAACCGCCCGGAGGCCCCGGCAACTGGTGGGACAATGATCCATCTCCTTGCGTCAACCACTTTCATGCTCCTATCGAACATTTTGTCAGAACGCTTCGTATCTGCTACGACGTAGTCAAGACCGTGGATCCGGATGCTTACGTTACTTTGGCCGGTGTCGGCTTTGAAAGCTTCTTGGATGCGGTACTTAGAAATACAGACAATCCCGTCGATGGCAGCGTGACACCGGAATATCCACTAGGTGGCGGTGCCTATTTTGATTGTATGGGCTTTCATACTTATCCTGATATTGACGGAAGTGTACGCGAGTGGGACAGCAATACAAATCAATGGGTCTATCATAGAAATTCGGATGCCGCTGCTCAAGGTGTTATCAAAAGAAAGAATACCTATCAAAACCGGCTGGCAGTTTACGGTTATGATGGTGTCACTCATCCAAAAAAAGAGTGGATTATTACCGAAATTAACTCTCCTAGGGTCAAATTTGGTGCACAGTCCATGGCTTCCGATGAATCGCAAGTCAATTACATCACCAAAGCCGTCGTCAATGCCATGAAAATTGACGTTAGACAAATGCATCCTTACCAATTAGCGGATAGAAAGACCGTGGCTGATGCTACCGGAGAATTTGACCTATTGGGTATGTACCTAAACTTCACCGGCACGCAGCCTTACGATAACCTGACCAAAACCAATGAAGGTATTACCTATAAAACCACTTCGGATGTTTTATTTGGGACTAAATACGATGCCGCCAAGACGGCAGCGATGAATCTGCCTAATAATCTCGATGGTGGCGCTTTCTACGATGTCGCCAATAATCGCTACAAATACATCCTTTGGGCTAAGACCACCTTGGATTTGAGTGAAGCTGCATCAGGTACCTATTCTTTTCCGGCATCTTTTGGCATCTCGACCTTGTCCAAGCGGGAATGGAATTATTCGGAAACCAACAATGCCGTAGATATTTCACCGAATAATATTCAGCTAACCGGTCGCCCAATCTATTTATTGGATGGATCAGACCCGGGTAATGGCAATATTACCCTGACTTGCCCGCCTACGCTTAATTTGTCTTTACCGCAAGGTGCTTCTACAGTCGTAGGTGTTTGGAATCCGCCGACAGCGATTTCCACTTGTCCTTTGGATAATACTGTTACCGTCAATCAAACAGGAGGCATGCCTTCCGGATCTGATTTTTGGATGGGGTCACACACCATTACCTATTCTGCTTTTGACCAATGCGGAAATACGGCTTCTTGTAGTTTTGAAGTCGTGGTCAGTGCCGGTGGTTCTAGTACAGTGTCTATGACTTGTCCACCGGATGTCAATGTTACCACATCCAATGGGGCAACGACGGCTGTTGCTTCGTGGGCGACACCTACTGCGACCACCAATTGTGGCACCAGTGCCAATACGACAGTCACTCAAACGACAGGCTTGCCGTCCGGTAGTAATTTTACCGTAGGTACGCACCCTATTACTTACCAAGCAACAGACCAATGTGGGTCTTCCGCCACCTGCTCATTTTCTGTGATTGTCACTCAAGGAGTGGCTACTTCTTGTGGAGAAGAAGTGGGTTATACTAAGATTGGGGAACAAAATAACCACGGCTATTATCTTTCCAATACTTCTATGAATTGGAATGATGCTCAAGCCGCTGCTCAGCAAAGCAACGGATATTTAGTGGCCATCAATTCCGCTCAAGAAAATGCCTTAGTTCAAGCCGGTGTGACCGACATCGTCCTGATTGGGCTCAATGATGCACAGACAGAAGGCAATTTAGTCTGGGCTAATAATGACCCGGTCACTTACACGAATTATAACACGGCCTGCACTTGGTGTAATGCCAATGGCAATGATTTTGATTATGCAACGCTATTACCATGGGATGGGACTTGGGCTTTTGAGAATCAGTGGGTGAGTCGTCCTTTTGTTATGGAAAAAACTTGTTCCGGTAGCAGTGGAGACCTTACTCTGTCAAATTGCCCTGCAGATATTACGCGAACCTTGGGAGCCGGCGTCACCGAAATTCCGGTTAACTGGTCAATGCCCACAGCAACGACCACATGCTCCTCAGGAAACAATATTACGCTTACGCAAACAGCCGGGGCTAATTCCGGTTCTAATTTTAGTGCGGGGACTTATACAATTACCTACTTAGCTACAGACCAATGTGGCAATTCTGCTACTTGCACCTTTACCGTAACCATAGTGCCTTACAGTGGTGGCGGTGGTTGTGGCCCAAAAGCCGGTTTTACTTTACTCGGTGAATTCAACGGGCATGGCTACTATTTGTCCAATGCTTCTACACCTTGGGATGAAGCTAAGACCCTTGCGGAAAATGCGGGAGGCTATCTAGCGACCATGAATACCCAAGCGGAAAATGATTTTGTAAAATCAGTATTGGGTAGTAAAATGGCTTTCATCGGCTTTAACGATGCGACAACAGAAGGCATCGGAGAATGGGCTAATGGAGAGGCTGTTACTTTGGACTTGAGCTACGCTAACTCTTCTACTAATGACTATGCTGTCATGAATTTTTGGGCCGGTACTTGGCAAATGGTTAGTCAAGGCGTCTATAAGCCCTTTATTATGGAAGCTGATTGCGGCAGCATCGGTCAGTTGGTCATTAACTGTAGAAATGACATCTCAGTCACCATCCCACCCGGTAGTGTTGGAACAACCGTTAGTTGGGCGGCACCTTCGGCGGTAACGACCTGTAGCAACCAACAAGTAACTGTCACCCAAACCGGCGGACCAACATCGGGCTCTAATTTAGCCGCCGGCTCTTACAATGTTACTTACGAAGCCACCGACCTTTGTGGCAACACGGCGACCTGTGGGTTTACCATTACGGTAACGGGAGGGGCAAGCAATTGCAATGACTTACCCGGCTACACACTTTTAGGCAGTTATGGTGGTCATGGTTATTATCTTTCCAATGATGAAGCCAACTGGAATCAAGCCAAGACCCTTGCGGAAAATGCAGGGGGGTATTTAGCCTCCATGAACACCCAAGCAGAAAATGACTATCTAATGTCTATGCTGGGAAATAACATGGTTTTCATTGGTTTCAACGATGCTACAACAGAAGGCACCGGACAGTGGGCTAATGGAGATGCGGTCACCTTAGATTTGAGCTATGGAAACAGTCCGGAAGCGGATTATGCTATTATGAATTTTTGGGCGGGCACTTGGGAAATGGCCAATATGTGGGTCGCCAAAAAATATGTGATGGAAATGAATTGTGGAGCTTCTCAACCGGCGCCTTATCAGTATGTTCCACTTCCCATCATTGGAACCAAATTGATGTCCATGTATCCCAATCCGGCGGATGATATTATTACGGCACGCATCCTTTCGGAAAAAGAAGCAACCGTGCAGTTCTTGATTTTTAATGCCCAAGGACAAGCCCAATCCACGACCAAGGCAGACCTTGAGAAAGGGGTCAATGAAATTGATTTTGAGATTCAGGATTTGGAGCCCGGTATGTATTTCTTGAAAACGACCGGCCAAGATGCGAACCAAGTGATTAGATTCGTCAAAATGGATTGATACCGGTTTGGGTTCATATAAAAAAAAGGGGATTGGCGCGGCCAATCTCCTTTTTTTTTCGCCAATTCCCATCTGGAAATTGATAGCACAAAAATCAAATTTTTCACGTAACTGTTTAGGTGTCCCAATTTTTAGATAGAAAATAGGTATTTTTGTGGATGTTGACGTAGGTATCCACGGCCGTGCGTCCCTACGTGAGAAAATTTTAGCAAAAACAGGCGCAAAAAGGGCATTTTCTAGCGAAAATGAGCGGCTGGCTAAATAGTTACTTTTCCACTATCTTTCCCGTCTTATTTTGCCCGCAGATTTTTGGGAAACCCAACCCTTGCCCCTTTCTTACAACCGATCCAGCTGCTCCAAGAGCCAAGCTCTTTCCATTAAGACATCCTTTTCTCTCACTTCCTGTTTAAACTGTTCAATTTTCTCTTTGTCATAAGGATTTAGATTATCCAATTTTCTGATGAAAGCAATCGAATCTGACCACATTCGATAATGGTAACCCACTACTTTCTTTCGTTTCAAGAAGAACTTTAAAGAGTGAAGGTGGTGGTCTAGGAGTTCTCTTTCCGAAGTCTCCCAATAGATTTTTATTTGTAAAATTCGGGCAGTAACCGCATAAAACAAATCGCTATAATTAACATCTGCCAATAACTCTAGCGCTTGGCCATAGTTCTTTCGTTTATGTTCCAATCGAGCCTTATTCAGGCTGTAAGTCTCTTTACGGATATCCTTTCTCAAGAATGGCTTATAGGACTCGATAAAATCAGCCACCCACTCTGTATCTCCCACTTGTAGAGCCATGGCTGTAATATTACTAAACGACACCTTTGAAAGGTAGCCGTCTTCAAAAAGTAATTTTAATTCCAAACCCTTCTTGTAGTAATCTAGTACTTTAGGGACAAATTCCAGATTATTTTGATTAATCTTTCGAATGTAATAGTTTAAGATCATCTTAAAGGCCTCTTCAAATTCTGCATCAGAAAAATTATTCTTTTGTGTAAACAAACCATCATCTAGTCGCTCAACCACCTTCTCATCTCCTCCTTGCATCATCTTTATAAAGTGATAGTAAATGGAGATGGAAGGAATTCTCAGAAACCTTTCTTGGGAGGCGATGGACATGATATTATCCAATAAAGGAAATTCATAATTGCTATCATGTACAGATTTATAAAAAAGTGCTGAACACGCTACGCGTAGCTTAGCAGTCAAATAAAAACGATCTAAAGAATCAATTAATCCGGAGTGATTAATGAATTTCTCACCCCTTGATTGAGCCAAATACCAGCTTTGAAGCCCAAGCCGATACTTCCCAAAATAATAAGCCCAATCCTTTTGGTCTCGTTTTTCAAATTGGATTTGGCAGTGTTTTAGCTTTTTAGAATAATTTTTTGCCAAATTTCGGTGCTTCAATCCTTCCAGTAAGAGCCAGGAGGCCTCGGCCGGCTGTTTTTTTAGCTCTTCCATGCTTATAAAGAGCTCAAATTGTTTTTGTAAATAACTCAATAGTAAGCGCATCTTTTGGTCATTATAGGTCATTGATGCCGGATAGACCTGGTAAAATACTTCTTTTTTGCTCAAGTCATCCCTTGCTAATACTTCTTCCGACAATAAAAAATCCCCCAAGGCAATCAAATCTTCTCGAACATTGAAGTAAGGGGAGTGTATAAACCGTAAAAATGCATCCAGCTCTCGCTTGGTTAAGCCATGTAATCCCTCCCAGATTAGTGTTTTTTTCATTAATTCAATATTTTATTCCCTTTTTTCTATGTTTTTTTAACTAATCACAAATATACAACAAACGTTTTTTTTTTACAAAGTAAAAATGTGAAAAAATATAACTAGCTTGTAATCAGGTATTTATGCAAAAAAAATCAAAAAAAATCAAAAAAAAGGCGCTACAATCATCAAAATTTGTATTTTTCTTACATCCAATTAATACCGACTTTTGTACTATCCAAAAACAGACAGCAAATTAACAAACAAAGTAACTAGTCCGCAGGGATGCTTTTGAGATAAAAAAGAGCTATTTTTTTTTCTCCGGATGAAGACTGCTTCTTTAGCAATTGCAAAGGCTATTGCTAAAAAAATAGACGGAATCTAGTAGAAAAATAGACTTTTGGGGTCGAAATATTTCTGACTTACTAGTTACTAAATTAAATTGGGAGCTCTATGATCAACAAAACTCTTATAATTTTTAGTTTTTTCATCTTCGTTGGCCTATCCCTTTCCGGCCAAACTTGCACGACTGACACCCTATGGTCGTCCCAAAGTGACATTGATAATTTTCAAACAAATTATCCCGGTTGTACAACCATCTTGAATGATTTGAGAATTACTGGGACAGATGTCACCAATTTGAATGGGTTATCTGCTGTCACAACTTTCATGGGTAACCTGAAGATTGATACATGTCCTCAGTTGACTTCGCTTATTGGACTCAATCAGGTGGATACCATCTATAGTGGTTTTTATATCGAAAAAAATGATTACTTACAGACTTTAGATGGAATTAACAACCTAAAATCAGTGGAAGGCGAGCTGAAAATTCGATACAATAACTCTCTCAGCTCCATTACCAATATTGGTGGGCTCAACCACATTGGCTTCAACCTAGAAGTCATCGGAAATCCCAGACTTAAAAACCTAAATGGTTTTCAAGCCATCTCGAATATCAACCGTAGCCTATACATCTCCGCTAATGACAGCCTGACATCCGTAACAGGATTAGACAATCTCCAGAGTGTTGGTGAATTGCTCATCATGAGCCAAAACCCCCAACTGGCTGACTTATCCCCCTTTAATAAGATAGAATCTATTGGAGTTAGCCTTATCCTTGTGGATAACCCCGCTCTCGCCAGCCTAGACGGACTCCAAAATATTACTTCGGTTGGAAGCAAAATTCAAATTGAAAACTGTGCCATTACCGACTTACAGGGTTTAAACGGTCTTACCACAGTTCACGACAGTCTTATCATCTATAGAAACCCAAACTTGACTTCTTTGGCCGGTTTAGCCAATATAAGCTCTATGGATGTGCTGAAAATCAAAGAAAATCCGGCCCTAATCTCTTTGGACGGCCTGACCGGATTACATGCTGTTGGAGACATGGACATCTCTTATAACAGTCAATTGACTTCCTTGGAAGGCTTGCAAAACGTAACTGATTTTAACGGAAGTGTACTACTCATCTATAACAAAAACAAAGATTTGGCCGGACTTGAGCAAGCCAGCGTTATTCACGGTTATTTAGGGGTCAATTATAATCATTATCTAAAATCATTAGACGGACTGGATAACTTGAAGTCCATCGATGGATTTCTCGCTTTTAGTTGGAATGATTCCTTAACGGATGTTTCTGCTTTATCCAATTTGGATTCCGTCAAAGGGGGATTTGTTTACATCGACGGCAATCAGTCCTTGGAAACACTTCATGGGCTGGAAAACATGTTTTACATAGGAGGTAGTAGTATTGATATCCTAAACAACCCCAAGCTGACTTTTTGTGCGATGCCTAGTATTTGTTACCACCAAACCTATGCTAATCATTTCCTTGCGGAAAACAACGGCCCGGGTTGTGCTACCAATAGCGAAATCGAAAATGCCTGTGGAGGCCCTGTCATTCAAGGTACGGTTCATGCCGATTACAACAATAACTGCCAAACTGACGCCAATGAAGAACCTCTAGCTAATTGGCTAATCAGAGCCATTGGAAATAATGATACCATCCAAGATTATACCGACAAACTTGGTTTTTATAAATTATTTGTTCCTAGTCCGGGGACTTATAGTGTGACGGCATTCCCGCCTGATTACTGGTCAGAATCTTGCACCGGCACTGTCGATGTAAGCATGGACAATAATCAAGACGTAGGAACCGTCCACTTTTATGGGCAGGAAGACATCAATTGCCCCCTTCTTTCTGTGGATGTCACATCTCCTACGGTCACCCCTTGCCAAAATACTTATTTTAAAGTAAAATATTGCAATAACGGGACAGTCGTTGCACACAATACTCAAGTGACCATTAAGTTTGGTGAGTCCGTTACCGTCACGTCTGCTATGTTTGCAGGAGCCATGCTGGGTTATACGGATTTAGGAGACAATACCTTTAGGTTTGACTTATCCGATGCTTTTGTAGGAAACTGCCAAGAATTCACTGTATTTGCTACTATCAGCTGTGATGCGATTGAGGGGCAAGCTATTTGTGCTTACGCAAATATCACTCCCAATGAAAATTGTGCTCCGGTGGATCCAAACTGGTCCGGAGCATCTATTCAAGTTTCCGGAAAATGCACAGCCGGTAATGTCATCTTAAAAGTCAAAAATGTTGGAGTGGGCACAATGAACACCCAGCTGACAGATGGAATTATTGTAGAAGATTGGGTGCTTTTAAGAGAGCAGGTACAGCTCAATCCCAACGACTCTATCGTACACACGTTCCCGGCAGACGGAAAAACTTACGCTTTAAAAATAGATCAGGAAGCCTATCACCCCGGTCAGTCCAACCCTATTGTGGTCATTGAAGGCTGTGGAACCAATGCATCAGGGACTTTCTCTACCGGCTACACCTTACAATTGCCCGAAGATGATGCTGATCCGTTCAAATCTATTGATTGTCAGGAAGTTAGACTAGGTATTACCGCCACCGACCAACAAAACTTCCCGATTGGATATGGTGGCAAGCACTATATCGAAAGAGGACAAGACATCGAGTACAAAATAAACTTCCAAAATACCGGAGCCGACACACTTAGAAATATGGTCATCAAAGAAGTACTTTCTAAATATTTGGACAAATCCACTTTGCAATTGGGGGCGAGCAGCCAGCCTTACATATTACACATTTATGGAGATACGCTTTTCTTTAAGATGCCTAACTTGAGCATTCCACCCAAAGACACGAATGAAGTCACTTCTCAAGGTTTCATTAAGTTTAGGATTAGTCAACTACCGGAATTACCCAATGATACAAAAATCGAAAATACCGCCTTTTTATACTACGGCACGACAGATACCGCAACAACCAACACCGTTTTTAATACCATCGGTGAAGACTTTATTCTTGTGGACATTTTTAGCCCCAAAAATCCACACTTAAAGCTTAATGCCAGTCCGAATCCCTTCTATTCGGAAACCACTTTCCAAGTGGATGGCATTAGCTTTAAAACCGCTCAATTTTTTCTTTATGACCAAATGGGACAGCTTGTTCGAAGAGAGCAATTCTCCGGCAAGCGCTTCAAATTACTTAAAGAAAATCTGAAACAAGGAGTTTATTCGTTTGAGATTTTATTTGATAATAATACCAAAGCGAACGGCCGCCTAACGGTTTTTTAACCTATGAAACGACGCCTGTCCACACCATTTATTTATAGGATTAGATGTATTTTGTAGAGCCATGCGACGTGACGTGGCTCTACTTTTTTTTTATTGTTCCGGCTTTGGTGCTTGATTTGAAGCGTACCCAATTCTTGGTTCAAATTCTATCCGGAGAATTGGGTGTACTACAGTTCTTGGGGGCATCTACTCGATTATTTTTGCTTTAAAAATTTTACTGTTTTAACTTGGTGTTTGGTTTCAATTTTAAGGTAATAAATGCCACTACTTAAAGTCGTTAGGTAAATCTTATTGGAGAGAGAATTTAATAATTTAAAACTAATTAATTGGCCTATTGAATTGTAGATAGATACTTTTAATTTTTCTCTAAGTCTTTGGTCGATATTTATATAGTCATCTGCGGGGTTTGGGTAAATGGTCAGGACTAAATCATCTTTTAAAGATGTATAAATGCTTGAAGGGTTAGATTCCATGACTTTGGGGATAGTAATTATTAACGGATTGTTGGTGTATCTATTTGTAGTAAAAACTAAATCATAGTAATTTAACGTTGGGTCAACTGTAAAAATACTATCCGTGTTATCTTGCATTTGGCCGGGTGTACTATTGTAATATCCATTGTTTAAAGGCAATAGGCTTGAAGAACTATTTCTTACCCCTAATTTGTCATAGGTATTTACGCTTAAATTATGTTCTGTTTTCATAATTATACTATTATGGAAAACCCACCAATAGCTAAAATTTACATTGGCTAAATCCATTCCGGTTTCTTTGTTTAAATTATTGCTAAAAATTAGACTATCTGAGTCATAGACAACAATGCTGTAACCTTTAATCCCATAAATTATGTTATTCGAAAAAATCGAATTTCTCATAGCTGCTCCATTAACTGGATTTCCGATGGCAATGCCTCTAGTTGCATCATAAACCAAATTATTCTTTATAAACACATTATTCACGTTAAAATGTGCAACGATTACTGCTCCAGGATCACTTAAGGTACTATTCGTGTTGTCGGCTTTACGATAGCCCCACATCATGTTGTTTGTTATCACAAAGGGATTGTTAGGATTTTCTGAGCCTGATTTTAAATCAATTGCATTTTCTGCATACGCACAATCGCCATTATTATCTTGGTTGCCATTACAGTCTGTATAAATTAAACTATCAATAAAAAAATGATTGTTATCTATTATTGTTCCTTCATAATTGATATAGTTTTGATTAGCGCTCCCTGTTTTTACAGCTTGGAATCCATCCACAAAATTATATACTTCATTGTTCAAAACCTTAGTATTTTTGATGCTAATACTGTCCAAAGTGCCGTTGGATAAAGCAAAAGCAGCCCTGTCAATATGTAATGAAATGTCATTTTTTTGAACTCTACAGTTTTGTATTGTATTGTTATTAGAATTAGGATAAATATAAATAGCACCACCGGCAACATTACTTGTAAAATATCTATTAATTATATTATTACTTGAGTTTTCTATTTTAATAGGAATCATGCCGTCACTTTTCTCCCAATAGGACATTCTATCAATAGTCCACCAATTTGCATCTTGCAAAATAAAACCGACTTTAGCTAATTGATTCGTATTTAGTTTTCCCGGATGCGTATTGTTCCCATTGTATAAGGAGATATATCTTTTATTGTCAGAAGTCCCACTTGAATTTAAAACGACTTTGTAATCATTACTCGGAAGTCCAGCATGGCTGTAATCACCGGGTAAAACATAAAAATATTTGATTGCTGGATTGTTTATATTAGCCCAGTCACTATTAGTTGATATTAAATACATTTCTGAATTGAGCGAATCATAAGGAGGAATGGTGACTGACTCTTCATATTGGGATTGTGAAAAACAAACAACAAGAGAGTTGAGAACGAGCAAGAATGTAAATAATTGTTTCATTTTTTTGAGCTTTTGATGTGTGGACGGTTTGTATATGGTGCGTTTGGCATTTCAATGTTCCAAATTTTTAGTTTACTACAATATTTATTTATTTATTTATTGCTATCACCTTCATTATTAGCACTATCTGCCAAATGCACTATATTTTTTGTTAGCGGTTCGGCATTGTTTTTAATTTTATATTCATACTTGTCTATTTTGTACCAATTATGTTTAATGCCTTCAAGTTTAAATGTTTCAATAAATTTTAAACCAACTTTTGTAAGTACATTTATCGAACCTTGATTATTACAGTCAGTAATTGCATAGACTTCATTTAGGTTTAATTTATGGAAACCGTAATTCAATGAAGCAAATGCAGATTCAGTAGCAAAACCTTGTCCCCAAAATCTTTTTAATAATCTATATCCAAGGTCAAAATAGTTTCTATGATTATTGGTTTCTTTTGTTACAAACTCCAATCCAGTCCAACCAATAAATTCATTAGTTTTTTTATTAATCATTGCCCAACGACCGACCCCAAACTCACTATACTGCTGATTGATAAAATCTATGGCTTCAATTATTTGCTTTTTAGTCGTCATCGTTTTATTCCCTAAAAAAATATGAACTTCTGGGTCAGAATGAAGTTCAAGCATTTCATTTACATCCGTTACTTGTATTTCTCTTATGATTAATCTTTTTGTTTCTGTAATAACTTTCATTATATATTTTTCAAATATTATCAGTTTTTAATTCATTTTTATTGGTGTACAAATTTCGATTAAAAAACCATTGTTTGTTTGAAGTGTACCCAATTCTTTGGACAGAAGTTGGACAAAGTTAAGAAATGTTTGGCATCTTTGTATAGTCGGGTAGCCATATATTTTCCCCTGAACCTTTTTTTAAAAACATCTCAGCATCATTTTCTCGCAAGCTTGACTACAGAAACTTGAGTTTTAGGGGCAAGCCCGGCTATCAACAGCTTTGGAAAAAGGGAATCATACGGCTTTTGAATATATTATGCTTGCACGGATAGAAAAGTAGCTCCTACTCCGTAACTGTTTAGGTGCTCCTATTTTAAGGCAAAAAATAGGCATTTTTGTGGATGTTGACGTAGGGATGCACGGCCGTGCGTCCCTACGTGAGAAAATTTTAGCAAAAACAGGCGCAAAAAGGGCATTTTTTGACCAAAATAGTGGGTGCCTAAACAGATACCCTACTCCTTAACAAGCATCCGGGTAAAAACTCCTTTCTCATTAACCAAACGCAGGAGATAAGTACCGGTTGCCCAATCTTTTGTGATTACTTCTTGGTTGGCACTGCGCATCTCTTTTTGTGCAAACATCAATTGGCCTTGCTGATTAAAAACTTGAATAGCAAAAGAATGATTATCCGGATTTTTGATGTAAAATCTATCTTCCATTGGATTTGGCTGTATGGAGATGCCGGACAACTTAATATCATCTGTACCTAACACATAACAATCGGGCTCATCAGTGAATTTGATGGTCGTCCCATCTGCGTAAGTGACACAACGCAAAAATGAGCCTTCTTCACACAAAGCCTCTTGCGGAAATAAACACCAATTATAAGAACCTATGCCTTCAATAAAATTATCTCCCCAGTCAGCACCAAAACTATTAGTAAAATAATCGGGATCCGTTACCTGAATTTGAAAATCTTGACCATCAATGTTTTCGGTGGTCACCGATTCGATGTAAATGAAAAGACTATCCGGCATCCCAACCGTGTCCGGAGATTTCACCTTTAATGTATCTCCGGCAATCAACGAGAAATCATAAAGCAATCGTTTCTCACCATTCGAATAATAATACACTTTTTGGTTGTCCTGACTGATCATTTTTATTTGGTTTTGAGTACAATTACATCTACCGTCTAGAACAAAGCGAGTTTCTCCATCAATTACTGTATCCCCAACAATTTCTATGGTATTGATTTCCCAATAAGCGGCAGGAGGGCCACCTACGGCATGCACATACGTCCACTTCATCCCTACTTCAAAATACTGGGCAGAAACCGCATAAGAACTAAACATCAAAAGGAAAAGAATGGCTAAATTTTTCATAATTTAAGTATTTTGTAACTGTTTACGCCTACAGATGCTAAATTACGAATTTTTTTACAACTGTGCAAAAAAAATCCTTAGTTTGAAGAGTGCAGCGGCTTGTTCTTTTGTCCACAAAATATTGAAGACCATCAACTTGGAAGCCCTTAACGTGTGAATATACGTAGTAGCGGCCTTCAACACACTTGTCTTTCAATTTATGACTTAATTTTGTTCAAA
Organism: Saprospiraceae bacterium; assembly: GCA_027009605.1. Lineage (GTDB taxonomy): Bacteria > Bacteroidota > Bacteroidia > Chitinophagales > Saprospiraceae > HyVt-613. Next base: position 9,376 of record JALVCY010000547.1, on the reverse strand, counting down.
GATACAAACTTTAAATTAAGCACAAAACCCGCAATTACATATATTTTTTGTTGTGTAGCGTTTTTATTCTAATTTCAATTTTTCCATTTCAGAGTTTGATATTTTAGATAAAGGAAATTCTGATGGATATTTTGTTAAATTTATAGCTTTGTCCAATCTATAAAAGTGAATATATTCAAAATTTGCAATTAGGTCAGGTTTCCCTTTTATCGCTTTTGTATTATACTTTTTTCTATTAAACATATATTTAAAAGCAACAGACCAAAAATCTGTGTACGCCAACATTCCTACTTGTAATTTATTCGGCATATCATTTCTTTCAATTACTCTTAATAAAGTCCATTTTTTATCATTTTCATATTTATAGGATTGATAAAAGGTGTTCCCAACTCTTGAAATAGCAATAGATATCCATCCTTGTTTACTGGGAAAAACTTTCAACTTACTTTTTCCTTTTATAGTATTTTTACTTTCAAATTGTGGTTCTCCTTTTTTTGTTGCACAACCTGTAGATAAAAACATCCAATTTTCAAACCCTTTAGCATTCTTATCTGTATTTTCCGGTCTTGGTGCTCTCAACATTAAACCTGCAAGTGAATATTTTACCTTTGGGGATAGAGATTTTTTACCAGTTACTTTTAACTTTGTAATTACTGTAAAGTTACCTTCCACTTCTTTAAAATAAAAAGGACCTCTATGAAATTCGCCAAACCAAGCCGTACTTTCAGGTATTAAAAGAAATGTTTCATCTTTGGATATTTCTACCTTGTCTATAAAAGACGGAAAACCTTCAGTTTGATGATGAGTTTTCCATTTTTCCAAAGTTAAATGACTAGTAAATTCATCATTTAGAACTTTGAGATCGTTTTGTGCATTTAGATTTGTGATAGCCATAAGTATTGCATTTTTTGCATTGTTAACTGTTTTTGTTCCTAATGCAAAATTATGTATAGCTTACGATTTATCTTTTAACATATGTTAAATTGAAGGGTAACTGTTTTGGTGTCCCAATTTTTAGATAGAAAATAGGCATTTTTGTGGATGTTGACGTAGGGACGCACGGCCGTGCGTCCCTACGTGAGAACATTTTAGCAAAAACAGGCGCAAAAAGGACATTTTCTAGCAAAAATTAGCGGGTGGCTAAATAGTTACATTGAAGTTTTGGTAATACTTTTTCTTATTCTGCTTAAAGATTGTTGTTTTATTCCTAGGTAAGAGGCAAGATGCCCAAGTGGAATTCTATTTACAAGATTAGGGTTTTTATTTAAAAATTCTAAATATCTTGTCGTAGCATCTTGATTTACTAATTCACTTCTATTATTTAGTTTTTCAAGTAAAGCATTCTGTGTGATTTTATTGGTAATGTTTTTCCAATTAGGAATTAACTCTGTTAACTTTTCAAAAGATTTTTTAGAAATAATAATCAATCTGCTTTTGGTAAGAGATTGAATATATTCACTACATATAACATTATTTTCATAGGAATATAAATCCACTAAAAATTGATTTTCTTGAAGAAAATATCTTACAATTTCATGACCTTCTTTATCATAAAAATAAACTCTAAAAACACCTTTGTCTATAAATGCAATTTCTTTAGAGTATTTCCCTGCTTCTAAAAAATGTTCATTTACAGCATATTCTCTTATAGAAACTAAGCCTTTTAAGATTTCTACTTGAGTATCATTGAGATGATCAAAGGTTTTGATATATTCAAGGAATGAGTTCATTTTTTTTGTTATTGTGTCGGTGAGTGTATGCGTCGTGGCGGACTAGCCCTAACAGCTAGCTAAAGCCACCAATCTTTCATTCCTGCAAGCAGCCAAGTATAAGCTCTTTCTTTTTGTCCGCCATTACGCATCCACATTGATATGTGTCGTACTTTTTTTTCTCCACGAAGGTACACAGAAATTCTCTAAAAGTTAAAAACAAGCGATAAAGAAAAGCCGGACCGATCTTTGGAATTTTCTTTTTCCCTGATTCTATCTTGGTCGGGCGGCACTCCGACACTTTTGCCAAGAACCAGCCACTTCCCATACAACGCTCTCATTCTCAAGTACTTACCATGGTGGCTTCGACTGCGAATCCTTTGGTCAATGGGTGTCGGGGATTCATCACATTTTTCCCCGCAAGGGTATGACAGCATCTCTTTCCTTTGGAATCTGCGAAGTCACTATGGGCGGCTCTCCTTTTGTGCCCCAAGAGCCTATGTCCAAGTTTTCGGGGCAAGCTCACCGCTAAATCACAAAACCATCATTCTTTTCGTGTTTTTCGTGGTTCATCAGCCTAGAGCATTTGGCTGCCAAACCGCTACACCTTCACACCCTATCTTTGCCCAAGATGAACTATCTTTGCGCCCTGTATGTTAAAATTGGGCAATGACAAAAACGACTAAGAAAAAAACTCAAGAGAGCATCCATGTGATTGGGGCAAAAGTTCACAATCTCAAAGGAATTGACATTTCTCTTCCCCGAAACCAACTCGTGGTCATCACCGGAGTCAGTGGCAGCGGTAAATCATCCTTGGCCTTTGACACCATTTACGCCGAAGGGCAGCGTCGATATATGGAGACTTTTTCTTCTTATGCCCGTCAGTTTATTGGAGAGATGGAAAGACCTGATGTCGAAAAAATCACCGGTTTGAGCCCCGTTATTTCCATCGAGCAAAAAACAACCAACAAAAATCCCAGATCTACGGTCGGCACAGTGACCGAAATTTATGACTTTTTAAGACTGCTTTTCGCTCGTGCCGGAGAAGCTTACTCTTATGTGACGGGCAAGAAAATGGTGCAATTTACCGAAGACCAAATGGTCGATAATGTAATGGCCAATTATACCGACAAAAAAATATCTATTCTAGCTCCTTTAGTCCGTGCTCGTAAAGGCCATTACCGGGAGCTTTTTGAGCAAGTCCGCAAACAGGGTTTTACCAAAGTACGGGTGGACGGAGTCATGATGGAGCTCAGCCCCACACCTAAATTAGATCGCTACAAAACCCATGACATCGAACTGGTCGTGGATCGGATTAAGTTGGATAATAGCAAGATTGATCGCTTTCGCAAATCCCTGGAGCTAGCCCTGCAGATGGGGGAGGGGCTCATCTTTATCCTCGATATGGATACCAACGAAATCGCTTCGTTCAGCAAGCATTTGATGTGTCCCGAATCCGGCATTTCTTATGAAGCCCCTTCGCCCAACGCTTTTTCCTTCAATTCCCCTTATGGCGCTTGCCCTAGATGCACCGGGTTGGGATTTGTTACGGAAGTGGATATCAAAAAGGTCATTCCTGATAACTCATTGAGTATCAATAAACAAGGTATTGTGCCTTTTGGAGAAGTGCGGGAGAATATGTTGTTTAGGCAGCTCAGAGCCCTTTCGGAAAAGCATAAATTCACCTTTTCGACGCCCATCAAAAAAATTCCAAAGGAAGCGCTTGATACCATTCTTTATGGCGGGGACGAAAATCTACGGGTCAAATATCACCACACCAAAGATGAGTATGGATACAATATCGGACACGAAGGTCTCATCAAGATGCTTCAACGATGGTACAAAGAATCTACGTCGGAAAAAATGCGACAATGGGCTGAAAAATTCATGAGTGTTTCTACCTGCCCGGACTGTCAAGGGATGCGGATTAAAAAGGAATCTCGATTTTTTAAGATTGGAGACAAGAATATAGGCGAGCTTGCGCAAATGGATATAGCCGAGCTCAGTGAATGGATTGACCGGATTGAAAAACAGCTTTCCGAAAGGCAAAAAGCTATTGCCACGGAGATTATCAAAGAGATTCGCTTTCGCTTAAAATTTTTACAACATGTGGGCTTGGTCTATCTCAATTTGAATCGCCCGGCTCGCTCCCTTTCAGGGGGGGAAGCCCAACGCATTCGATTGGCCACACAAATCGGCTCTCAATTAACCGGCATCACCTACATCTTGGACGAACCTAGTATTGGCTTGCACCAAAGAGATAATCAACGACTCATCGCTTCGCTCAAAGAATTGACCGAAATCGGCAACAGCGTCATCGTGGTCGAGCATGACAAAGACATCATGCTGGCTTCGGACTATCTCGTGGACTTAGGCCCCGGCGCCGGGGAGCACGGCGGTGAAATCGTTGCGGAAGGCACGCCCAAGGCTTTCCTCAAAAACAAATCAGTCACAGCCGAATATCTCAACCATACCAGAGTCATCCCTACACCTAGCACACGCCGAAAAGGAAACGGACTTAAACTAATCTTGGAAGGAGCCACCGGAAATAACTTGAAAAATGTAAAACTCACCATTCCTTTAGGGACTTTTACATGCATCACCGGAGTCTCCGGAAGTGGAAAATCTTCCCTGATTAACAGCACTTTATATCCTATTTTGCGAAAGCACTTCTACAAAAGCTTAAAAAATCCCCTCCCTTACAAAAAAATATCCGGCCTGGAACACATTGATAAAGTCATCGAAATTGACCAATCTCCTATCGGTCGCACCCCGCGATCCAATCCGGCCACTTACACCGGCGTGTTTACTTTCATCCGGAGTCTATTTGCTAATTTGCCGGAAGCCAAAATCCGGGGCTATAAACCCGGACGCTTCTCTTTTAATGTCAAAGGCGGACGCTGCGAAGTCTGTAAAGGCTCCGGCAAACGAATCATAGAAATGAATTTTTTGCCTGATGTCCACGTAGATTGTGAAGCTTGCCTGAGCAGACGATATAACCGGGAAACCCTAGAAGTCTTGTACAAAGGAAAGTCCATCAATGACATTCTAAACATGACCGTCGAAGAAGCAGCCGTATTCTTTGAGCACATCCCTAATATTTATCGAAAGATAAAAACCCTGCTCGACGTCGGACTGGGATACATCACGCTTGGACAACAAGCCACTACGCTCTCCGGCGGAGAAGCCCAACGTGTCAAATTAGCCGAAGAACTGTCCAAAAGGGATACAGGTAATACCCTCTACATCCTCGACGAACCTACCACCGGCTTGCACTTTGAAGACATACAGCAATTGCTGAAAGTGATGAACAAGCTCGTGGACAAAGGAAATACGCTCATCGTCATCGAACATAACATGGATATTATCAAAATGGCAGATTATATCGTTGATATTGGGCCGGAAGGGGGAAAAGAAGGGGGACAAATCATCGCCAAAGGCACTCCCGAACAGGTCGCCAAAGCTAAAATTAGCTTTACGGCTCCGTTCTTGGCAGATGAATTAAAGCCGGCTAAAACAAGTTGATAGAGGCCATCAGCTGGCGACTTCCCTCAAACTTTACGCCAAAATTGACTTTTTTTGAAAAAAAATTGAAAAAAATAAAAAAAACTTTTATCTTTATTCTTGTCTAATGGATTAAGCAAACCAACGCCCTTTTTAGCTAGAATACTATTTTTAAGCAATTGATAGTGTGGAGATTAAGAATAACAATATTCCCTCTGCTATCCAAATTATCACATTATTATAAAAAACACATTATTATTTTGTGGCATGCTTTTTGGTTTATGGTGTCCGGTGGCTTGCAACATTCCCAAACTATTCTTAGTATAATTTGGCATGTATTGGGGACCACATTAGACAACAAATTTTTTTAAAATCAGAGGAGACGATGCTAAAACAAAGTTTAAATCAAAAATTACTTCAGAAATTATCCCCACAGCAGATTCAGTTGATGAAGTTGTTGCAGATTCCTACAGCAACCTTAGAACAGCGTATTCAAGAAGAATTGGAAGCCAATCCTGCACTGGATGAAGGATACCAAGACGAAGAGGAGGTTCAAGGTGAGCATGAATCCGAAACCGATGACCATGACGAGTATGCAGATGAATTTGACGACGTATATAACGCCGGTGAAGTAGTCAAAGACGTGACGGTCGAAGAGCCTGCCGTTCCGGAAACCAATGATAAAGAATTAGAACTGGACGACTATGTAAAAGAATACATGGACGACGACCCAATCATGTACAAATCTACGGCCGGCACAAAAGATGAAGAAGATAAAAATATCCCTTTTGCCGTTCAATCCAGCTTTCACGAATACCTTGGCGAACAACTCGCTACTCTAAACTTAGAGACCGAAGAAGATCGGGCCATCGCCGAGCAAATTATCGGTAGCATTGATAATGATGGTTATTTGCGTAGAGAGCTGAAGGCCATGGTCAACGACCTGCTTTTTTCCAAAAATATCAGCACTACCGAAGAAAAAATTGAATCCATCCTAAAGCAGATTCAACAATTTGACCCCATTGGTATTGGCTCCAGAAATCTTCAAGAATGTATCACTATTCAGCTAAAACACCTTGAAAAAAATGCTAAAAATCTTGCGGATAGAGATATTGAAAACATCCACCTAGCCATCAAACTTATCAATAAATATTTTGATGCGTTTAGCAAAAAACACTTTAGCAAGCTCCTTAAAGGGCTGGATATTGACTCTGAGCGCCTAAAAGAAGTTATTGACATCATCACGAGCTTAAATCCTAAGCCGGCTAGTGGTCATGCCTCCGGTAATTCATCCATGAATTATATTGTCCCGGATTTCTTTATCCAAAATAAAGACGGAGAGTTGGAGCTTACGCTAAACACTAGAAATACCCCCGACCTTAGAGTCAACGACTACTACAAAGAAATGCTGACGTCTTACGTCAACAACAAAAAGAAAAAGAAACCCACCAAAGAACAAAAAGAAGCCGTCAATTTTATCAAAAATAAAATCGACTCCGCCAAGTGGTTTATTGACGCCATCAAACAGCGTTATGACACCATGCTCAATACGATGTATTCCATCATGAAATTACAAGAGGACTACTTCTTGACCGGAGACCCCGCCAAGTTGCGCCCCATGATTCTTAAAGACATTGCGGAAATGACCGGACTGGACATCTCCACCGTATCCAGAGTCGCTAACAGCAAATACGTCCAAACCGAATTTGGCACCAAGCAGCTCAAAGAATTCTTCTCTGAATCCATGCAAACCGAAGCCGGCGAAGAAGTCTCTACCTACGAAGTCAAAAATGCCTTATCCAAAATCATCGAAAACGAAGATAAACGCAAACCACTCAGCGACGAAAAATTGATGATTGCTCTTAACGAAAAAGGCTACAACATCGCCCGTCGTACCGTCGCCAAATATAGAGAACAATTGGATATCCCTGTCGCTCGTATGAGAAAAGAATTATAAGAGAGTGGTGAGTGGTGAGTGGTGAGAGATGAGTGGTGAGTTGCCAAGAAAGAAATAAATCTGCGAAAATCTGCGGGTAAAATCTGCGCACATCTGCGGGAAAGAAAGCGGTGAGAAGTGAGTAGTGAGTAGTGAGAGATGAGTGGTGAGTAGTGAGAAATGAGTAAGTCGAAATCTGCGAATATCTGCGGGAAACAAATCTGCGCACATCTGCGGAAAAAGATTAAAAAATCCTTTATTTAGACAAATTCTAAACTTTTGTTTGGCCGGTTGGTTTTAAAGAGACAGTACCAAAAAAAATCAAAATGAGCCAAAAGAAGATTGTCTATCTGGATAATAATGCTACCACTCCGGTTGATCCACGTGTTGTAGAAGCCATGCTTCCCTATTTTACCGAGCATTATGGCAATGCGGCAAGCCGAAACCATCCCTATGGTTGGGCTGCCGAAGAAGGAGTGGATTATGGACGTAAACAAGTAGCCAAGCTCATTGGCGCAAGCCCAAAAGAAATCATCTTCACTTCCGGAGCCACAGAGTCAGATAATTTGGCCATCAAGGGCGTCTTTGAAATGTATTCCCGCAAGGGCAACCATATTATCACCGTCAATACGGAGCATAAGGCCGTATTAGATACTTGTAAGGCTTTAGAAAAAAAAGGCGCAGAAGTGACCTACCTTTCGGTAAAAAATGATGGGATGCTGGATTTGGAAGAGCTAAAAGCGGCCATCCAACCCAATACCATTATGGTTGCTGTCATGTGGGCCAATAATGAAACCGGTGTTATCCAAGACATGGAAGCCATCGGAAAAATATGCGCAGACGCCGGTGTACTGTTCTTTACCGATGCCACCCAAGCTGCCGGCAAAGTACCCATTGATGTCAATAAGATAGGCATTCATCTACTCGCCATGAGTGCGCACAAAATGTACGGCCCGAAGGGAATCGGTGCGCTTTATGTCAGAAGAAGAAACCCAAGAGTCAAAGTCACCGCCCAAATGCATGGTGGAGGCCATGAAAGGGGGATGCGTTCCGGCACCTTAAATGTCCCCGGCATTGTCGGTTTTGGCAAAGCCGCAGAGATTGCCCTTGCGGAAATGGAAACCGAAGCCCAAAGACTAGCCAAACTCCGTGACCGGCTAGAAACCGAATTACTGAAAATTGAAGAAACCTACCTCAACGGAAACCGTCAAAACCGAATGCCACACGTCACCAATATTTCCTTCAAGCACGTAGAAGGGGAGGGCTTGATGATGACCTTCAATAAGCATCTTTCGGTCTCCTCCGGTTCTGCCTGTACTTCCGCATCTTTGGAGCCCTCCTATGTTTTATTGGCTTATGGTTTAGGCTCTGATTTGGCGCACTCTTCCATCCGTTTCAGTCTTGGAAGATTTACGACAGAAGAAGACATTGACCTCGCCATCGAAGAGCTCAAGCGGGGTACACAACACATGAGAGATTTGAGCCCGATTTGGGAGATGTACAAAGAAGGCATCGACTTAGATTCTGTAAAATGGTCAGAGCATTGAGCCCCCTTAATGGCCTTTGAACTTTAGTTCAAAGCTGTAGCCATCGAGCGAAGCCGGAAGGCACCACGTGCCCATGCAAATTGCTTCTAGGAGCACTCAACCACAAAGTCCGTAGGACAAGCTCAAATCAGAGAGGCTAGGTCAACGTCTCAATTTATCAACTAGTGAAGCATTTCATCCAGAGCCAATGGCATTATATGGGAACATTTTGGCTCACCAATCACTCCGCTTTGCTCCGTGCTTAGCGATCCACGTCCCAAGCGAATCTGAACGACGAAGTCCGAAGGACAAGCTTAATCAAGAAGCCAAAGACAAACGTCTCAACTTCTTCAACTAGCGAAGCTTGCGAGCGAATCAACTTTTTCAACTTCTTCAACTAACAGAATATCGAATGCAGAATGCCGAATATCGAATAATGAAGTAAAAAAGCCACAAGAACTCAAATTGTCTCAACCTGGAAAGCACTCAACCACGAAGTCCGAATCCACGATAGTAATCGGGACAAGTCTCAACCTAGAGAGCCAAAGGCAATTAACGGTGTAACGGTATAGTGGTTTAACGGTTTAACGGCTAGGCGGCTAAAAAATCTTACAACTATATCAATTACAGAATCCCAAATATCATATAATGGTGTAAAATCCCAATCAAAAACCCAAGTCTCTCAACTAGCGCAGCGAATC
>JALVCY010000546.1 GCA_027009605.1 Saprospiraceae bacterium | reverse complement strand
TTGGGAAATACCGGATAGTTAGGTACTTCCGAATTCATTCGGGAGATGGTCTGAGATTTCAGCCAAATAAATTTGGCTCTACCAACTCCCCAAAATATTAGAGCCCATAGAGAAAGCCGGGCAACAGGGTAAACGAAAGAAAGTTTTTATAATATGTTAGTCTATGTGAACACCATTTCTCACCCAAATTTTAGCAGCCCAAAGCCAAGTATTTGTAGTGTCTCTTAGTGTAAACTTAGTGTTATCTAAAGTGCTCTTAGTGGTAAGGAAAAATGTAAAAGCCTAACCACTAAACACTCACTAAGACATTGATTGTCAATAAGTTAAATTCCAACTTTATGTACATTTTTTGGTCCCTGTCTAAGATATTTTTTATTTTTATATTATTAGTTTTTTTCTTTCGTTCGCCCTGACCGGGCAAGGACTTACCCACAACGTATTTCCGATTATTTTGGATGTATCAATCGCCGGTTGAAACCGCCGCTCCTGCAAAAAAATTACAACTTTTGGAAGCTTTTAGCTTTTGCCTGTCCATTTAGATACAGGTAATAGATGCCTTGCGGTAAGTCACTTACATCGATATACTTTACTTTGGCATAGCGACCAACCACTTGCCCTAGACTGTTGAATAAGGTCATTTGCTCAACGTCTAACCCTACGGAAACATAGAGCTTCGTATGCACAGGATTAGGGTACAAAGAAACGGCTTCTTTTTCCAAAGGCGCTTCTATGCCTACCACATTTTTTTGCGCAAGCCAAATCGTCGCATTCATAATCAAACGCTCATGATTGCCATTAGCATCTTCTAACCAACCATCATATAAATTATCGTGCGTATCCCCAGAGCCATCGTCCGCCGGTGAGCTGTCACCTAGGGCTACCACCCTACCCGCTCCATATTTTGCGTAAGCGCACATCACTCCATAATTTCCGGTATTCGAATAACCGGATTGATACACAACTCCTTTGACCGTAGAATTTTGCGCAGGATGTAAAGTCATCGACGTACCGCCATAAAACTCCACACTCGTCACATTCCCATAACTGCCGTGCAACAAAGAATCATTGGGCAAATTAGGAATATTCGTAGTGGCTTCCGTAAAAAATTCATAATCAAAGGAAAACCCAAAAGGATTATTCTCAACACTATTATCATCCATCCAATCATTCCAAATAGCCGGCGAATCCCATCCATCTCCATTGCGGTCGGAATGATTATGATCCGAAACCATAAATAACCCGCCGCCATTCTTGACAAACTTCATCAAAGCGGTTTTTTCAGACCACTTAAACCTAATATTGGGCTCACAGACAATAAAAACATCGTAATTAGTCAAATCCTGAAGATTGGAAGAAGAGCCATAAGTTATGTGGCCATTAACCGGCAAGGTCTCCACGATATAGCCTTCTTTGACGGCATCAACCGCCCAAGCAGATAGTGCACCTTTCCAGTAATATTCCTTGGTATTCGCTGAAATACCCGACTGGTCTGGAGTCGGATAGCGACTTGGATTGGACTCATTGCCCATGATATTGTGTTTATCTGCGTCGATAATCCAATCGGCATTATTAGCCATTTCGGCCTTGGTGGCGTCGAATAGGATTCGGGTTTGAGCTTGCGCAAAAAAAGCAAACAAAACACAAACTATCAGGGGTAAGACTCTCTTCATTTTTCTTCAATTATCGAGCGGGAAAAATTGCCGGTTTAATGGCAGCCAATTTTCTAACCGGCCTATTCATTCAATAATGGTGGCTAGGATTTTTCGGTGTCCGCCATGGTTTCTAAATTCACACAAGAAAATCCCTTGCCAAGTACCCAAAGCCAATTGTCCGGCCACGATAGGAATGGTCACGGAAGCCCCCACCAAAGCCGCTTTGATATGTGCCGGCATATCATCTGCGCCTTCCATAGTGTGCTTCAAAAAAGGCATATTTTCAGGAACGAGCCGGTTAAATACAGACTCAAAATCTACCAGTACATCCGGATCTGCATTCTCATTGATGGTCAGCCCTGCCGACGTATGCTGAATAAACAAGGTCAACACGCCCGCTTCGGGCAATGCACCTAATGCCTGAGTAATA
>JALVCY010000545.1 GCA_027009605.1 Saprospiraceae bacterium | reverse complement strand
AACAATCTCACAGAACCCCAAATATCCAAGAATAAAGTAAAATCCCAATCAAAAATCCCTATCTCTCAACTAGCGAAGCCTGCGAGCGAATCAACTTCTTCAACTAGCGAAGTCCGAAGGACAAGCGAATCAACTTCTTCAACTAAAAAACCAAACAGAATCCCAAATATCCAAGAATAAAGTAAAATCCCTAACAAAAACCCAAATCATCTCAACCTGCGAAGCACTCAACCACGAAGTCCGTATCCACGATAGTAATCGGGACAGTCTCAACCCAGAGAGCCGAAGGCGAACGTCTCAACCCTCTCAACCACAAAAGTCAAGCATCCCGCAATAAAGCCAAAAACAAACCACTACCCAAGCCAAAGACCAAAAGCGCCACAGGCGCGCCCCAAAGACCAAAACAACCACAATATTCCAACCAAAATAAAAGTTATTACCCCCAATTCTCAAAGTTTTCATAAATTCGCATCTTATAAGGAATAATTCTCATACTTTTGCAACAGGAAATCATTAGCATTGAGACCTTTTACACACAACGAATTGGCTTGCGCGACTCCCCTTATTCGTAGCACCACAGAAAAAACTTAACAATACCATGCGCACAAAATCATTATTTCCGGCTATCCTAGCCTTCTTTTTTGCTATTTCTCTTTTTGGACAAGAAACAGCGATTTTTAACGAAGCCAACCTGAACTACAAAAGGGGCATGGACTTCTACGAGCGCGGTCTTTACGGACAAGCTCAACAAGAATTCAAATTGGCCGCCAACCGGCTCAACCCGGTCAACGAGCCCAATTGGAATGCACTGCGCAAAGAAGCAGAGCTATATTACGCCAAATGTGCCGTCAATCTAAAACAGCCCGAAGCAGAAAAACTGGTTTCGACCTTCCTGGCGGAAAACTCCCCGAGTCCCGCTGCAGCCAAAGCCGCTTTTGAAATTGCCAACTACTACTACAACAGTAAAAAATACAAGGAAGCCTATGAATATTTCTCCTTGCTCAACCCTTCCGACTTAAGCCGCCGGCAGATGGCTGAAGCCAATTTCAAAATGGGCTATTGCAGCTTTGTCCAAAAGAAATTCACCCGAGCTGACAAATATTTTGCGCAAGCGATGAGCAACCCCGAAAGCAAGTACTACTACCCTGCCAATTATTACCATGGCATGATTGCTTTTTTTGACGGACGTTTTGATGATGCTGTCAAGAGCTTTAAGGTCGTTGAGCAATCTCGTAAATACAAGCCTTATATCCCCTTTTACTTAGCCCAAATCTATTTTGCGCAAGGCAAATATGACGAGGTCATCGAATACGGGACCAAACGACTTAAACTAAGCAACGTCCGCAAAAAAGGCGACATCAACCTGCTCATCGGTAAATCCTACTATGCCAAAGGGGAATTTGACAAGGCTTTGCCCTACATGGAAGCCGCTGCCAAAAAGCTAAATAAGATGACTCCGGAAGACTTTTATCAATTGGCTTTTACCCAGTACCGCGCAGGAAATTGTGAGAAATCCATCAAAAACTTCTCCCAGTTGACCAAGCAAAAATCAAAAATCGGTCAATTGGCCATGTATTATCTAGCCGATTGTGAAATCAAGCTAGGCCGTAAATCCGATGCCAGAAATGCCCTGAAAAAAGCAGCCGCCTTGGATTTTGACCAAGAATTACGCATTGACGCCCTATACAATTACGCCAAACTATCCTATGAGCTAGGTTATGACATGGATGCGCTCAGTACTTTTCAGAAATTATCAGGCAATCGCAAATACGGAGCTGAAGCCCAAAAATTCATGTCTGCCATCTTCCTCAACACTAGAGATTATGCCCGGGCTTTAAATATTTTGGAGAATCTACCCGAATCCGCCAATACGCCAAAAATGAAGGAGACCTACCAAAAAGTTGCCTTGTATCGCGGGATTCAGCTGTATAATAACGGTGATTTGGATGGTGCCATGCAGTTCTTCCAAAAATCACGCTCCAAAGCCAATGACCCCTATTCTACCGCTTTAGCCTATTTTTGGGAAGGCGAAATCCTGCACCAAAAAGGGAAATACAAAGAATCCAAAAGCAAAATCAATCAA
>JALVCY010000544.1 GCA_027009605.1 Saprospiraceae bacterium | reverse complement strand
TGGTCATATGAACACTCTCATCATCCCCATTGCTATGTCTAAAATCAATTCGGAATCTATCTCCCGTATAATTGATTTTTATATCACTAAAGGGAGATTCTTCCTCTTCAGCTACTGGTTGATGGGCATCACCTTCCAATACGAACTTAACCGGAAGAATAAATTCTACATTGACTTTCTTGCCACCCAATTCTGCCGGTCTCCAAATAAAATTTGCGGCATGCATAGCCCGTATTACTTCGGCACCCAAACTAAACTCTGTATCCTTCGGAGTAACGTATGTTGCATCTCCGTTTCTATCAACAATTATCATCACAAGTACCTCACCTTCCATACCTGCGGTCAGTGCTTTAGCGGGGTACTTTACTTCTTTATTAAAGTCATTTAGTAACTTCTCAGTCGAACATTTTCTTTGTGCATCAAGATTGCCCGCCGACTCACAGCCGGCAAGAATAGCAATTTTATCAAGCATATTATTTTCATAGTACACACTTTTCACTATTCTCATGGTCTCTTCGTAGGTTTCAGGGTCAACCGTAAAAATGGTGTCTAGTGACTCCGAAGCTATTTTTGGAGCTACTTTCTGCGCAAGCACTCGATTTCCGAAGGAAACAAAGATGAACATCAACAGGAGTGGCAAGGTCCAAGCATATTTGTATTTTGCCAATGAATTAGAACGCTTTTTAGTCATCATTATGATTCGTTTTTTAAGCTGTGAATTAATAAATGAATTTGCGACAGCAACCTGATTTCCGGATAAGGATTGCTTCATCAACAATAGGCCATATTGTTTCATATTTTCTTGTTTTTTGACGGCATGGTCGGCTTCGTATTCATGTACTTCGCGCAAGCTGCGTTGATACAAATAGGTCAGCGGATTCCACCAAAAAATAATTTTTAATACTTCCGTAAAAAGAATATCCAGTGAGTGTAATTGATCAATATGGGTCTTTTCATGGAGTAGGATTTGCCCCCATTCTTCTTCCAAAAAACGGTCTCTATCAAAGACAAATAAATAATTAAAAAAGGAAAAAGGTGCCATATCTCGATTGATATATACAAGCGTTAGCCCGTCTATTCTTTCCTTTCTATGCCCCCGAATCATCCAAACCAAACCAATAAAATCCCGTAGCAATCGCAAAGACATCACCCCTACCCCAATCCAATAAACCACTAATAACCAATACTTTAAGTCAAAAGAAGGAGCTTGAGCTGCCGATTCTAAAAGTGGAGTTTCTTGATTGGTAATCGTAATCACCGGTAAGCGGACTACCTGCAAACCCACTTCCGCATCTTGCAAGGCGGCTTGCACAAAAGGTAAGACTAAGCCGGCAACCAAAACCCCCAGCAAATAAATTCTATTGGTCTTAAAAAAGGTCTCTTTACCCAAAAATAAATAATAGAAAAGGTAGAGCAAACCCCAGACCATCGTTACTTGAAATAAATAATAATTATTCGTTATCATGATCATCCAATTTTTTGATTAACTCTTGCAACTCATCGGGAGACAAGGACTTATCCTTGACCAAGAAAGAGACTAGATTTTGGGCAGAACCTTGAAAATAATTCTTAACAATATCCCTAATATTTCTACTGGAATACTCTTCTTTCGTGATAATGGGATGATACTCATAAGTCCGTCCATAGGCCTTATGAGACAAAAAGCCTTTCTTCTCTAAAATCCGAAATACGGATGAAATTGTACTATGAGGCGGCTTGGGCGGGTCGAGTTGTTCGATTAACATGCTCACCGTACACGGGCCTAATGCCCAAATGCGATTCATGATGTCTTCTTCTACTTGCGTCAATTTCTTCATATTTCAACGTTTTTATTCGTTTTATAACGCAAAGATACGTTAAATAGTATAAAGATGCAAGAAAATTATTTTAGACCCGATATTCCGGTGTACCGTAATTACGATTTAGCGGCTCCCCAACACTCGGCATGGAGAAAGAAAAATAACTGTAACTGTTTCGTTACATCAGTGTAGCGTACTAACGGTATAGCGGCTGGATGGTTAGTAAAGTATTGTTCCCGATAGCTATTCGGACGGTTAAGGGTCAAAGTGTTACAATAAAAAAAAGTTGG
>JALVCY010000543.1 GCA_027009605.1 Saprospiraceae bacterium | reverse complement strand
ATTCGGCTTCCGCAAAAAGACCAGGCATTGCTCTTTTTCGCCTTCCGGAACGCTCACTTTTTTCTTTTGTGGAAGCTCTGTTTTGGCCTTCAGCACTTCCCGGTAATTGTCCAATAAATCCGTCAAGCTATAAAGGTCATTTTCGACCAAATCCGCCCGAAGTTGGAGTTTGTCGGCCACCGCCCGGGCGTAATTTTCCACCTGCTTAAATTGGTACAACTCCACCTTGTCCCGGAGCTTTCGACCGGTCTCTTTAGAAGTGGTTTCGATGGTAACTTTTAGGCTGTCCAAATCCGTCCGGACTCCGCCTTTGATTTGGTAAATGGCCGTCTCTTTTTCGTAGGTGATTTTGTTTGGATTGGTGGTGATTAATTCGTTGGTTTGGGGCTTTTGGGTGGGCTCTTTTTGGATTTCTTTTGGCGCAAGCTCGCCATAAAAAACACGACTATTTAAAAGTGATTCCAACAATTCCGCCGGGTTCTCAGCCTTCACCATCAAGGAATTAGCGTCTTCATTTCTAGGTGTTACGATGTGGCTAATAGTCAATTTGGGTCGCATTTTACGCAAGTATTCAGCCGTCTTTTTTACCGCTGCATCACCGGCATCATCACCATCAAAAAACAAGATAACTTCTTCTAAATCAGGCAGTTGCATGATAGCCATTTCATGCGCTGGCGTAAAACCATTTGTCCCGTACATCGCCAAAACAAAGCCATCAAAATATCCGTTTATCGAAGCCGCATCTATCACACTTTCCGCCAAAAGAATCGTCTTAGTTTCTTTTGGTGGATGCCCGGGAAAAAGCCCTTGCCGACCGCTGGAATAATAATGCCTGCCTGCCTTTCCAATCGCCCGGCCGTACAAACTCACCACCTTGCCGGCTTCATTCCGCAAGGGAAAAACCACACAATTTTTCATGGATTTATAAACCGTTCCCGGATTGTAACCCATATTATCAAAAGGCAATTTTCGCGCAAGCAAATAAGCCTTTGCCTTCTCGCTCCGCTCCATCGACGCCAGCAGCTTCCGGAAAATGCTTTCGTAATCGACCACTTTGGCCGTTTGGATATTACTTTTTTGCGCAAGCTCCACCAAACCCGCCAATTCCTGCGCCTTCAAAATCGCTTCATGTTTTGTACAATTTTCCTTTTCCATCACAAAATCAATCACATCCAACGCCCGACCATGCAACCGGCAATTGCCCGAAAAACAATAAACCGTATCCGTTTTTTCATAAACCTGCATGCTCGGCGTTTTGTCATCATGAAAAGGACAGTTCAACATCTTGTTGCGATTTGGGGTCAATCCATAGTGGGTCAAGACCGTTTTTATCCTTAATTGGGCTTTTATTTGGGTGATTTTCATAGTAAATTTTTCTTGTGGTTAATTTCACAACTGCAAAGCTAGAAAAAGGTTTTGATAATAACAACTATTTGGTTTTGAATTTTACAACTATTTGCAAATTATATTCATTTTAGCTACTTTTGTAATATGGATTTATACAAAAATATCAAGGATATTAGGCTCAAAGCAGACCTAAAACAGATTGAAGTCGCCAATTATATTGGAGTTGACAAGTCGGCTTATAGTAAAATCGAAAAAGGTCTTAGAAGCGTTACAGTCGAAGAGCTACAAAAAATGGCGCAACTATTCAACATGACGACGGATCAAATAATCAATTTTGATGGCGCTATTCCTAAAGAAGTCAGCATTGATGACAAATCGACCGTTGAACAAATGAGACTAATCCAGCAACTGGATGAAGATGATAAAAAGACAATTTTTACTCTCATTGAAAAAATGCTTACAAACAAAAAGTTTAAGGAGTTCTTCCAGAAGAATATTTCAACGCTCTAACGCCAAGAACCCACCCGCGCCGCAGTGTCCAATAAAGCCAAGCTCACGCCCACGCCTTTAACTTTCTCTGCCCCAAATAAAACAAGCACACTTTTTCTTTCAAATGAAAAAAAAAGCGTGCATGTCGTGTTTTCTACATTGATATTAGTGCAAAATCCTGGAGCGTGCGGAAGGGTTTTGTACTAATATCAATGCTCCGGGGTTTGGGGTGGAAGACCCCAAATGTCGTGACGG
>JALVCY010000542.1 GCA_027009605.1 Saprospiraceae bacterium | reverse complement strand
CGACCTTCGATATTCTGTTAGTTTTTTGGTTGAGCAAGTTGAGACGTTCGCCTACGGCTCTCTGGGTTGAGACTCGTCCCGATTACTATCGTGGATTCGGACTTCGTGGTTGATTCAGTCGCTATGCTCGTTAGATGGGATGTTCGCTAATGCTTGCCGGTTGATTTTTCTGCAATCAAATCTATGATTTCTACTCTGCGCTCCATGGACGCTTCGACGCTGAAGACGGACATGCGGCGATCCCAAAGGTCATCGCTGACGCCGGTTGGGGTTTGGGCTTCGCCAAGGGGGCGCTCGGAGATGACTAATTGACCGGATTGGATGAAGGGCTTGAAGATACCATTTCGGAATGTGTTGAAATGGTTTTTAACACTGGAGATGCGCCTTGCGGCCAAAAATTTGTTGTAGTCGGTTTTGGCTCTGGGGCTGGTGTATCCTTTTAAGATGATTTCCAAGCGTTCTCCGTTTTGAAGGGCTTGGAGTAGGAGGGCGGAGAAGGCTTGGAGTGTCTCGCCGCCTTCTTTTACATCGTAGTCGAAGAAGTCTTCAATGTCGTATTTGGCATTTTCTTTATCGTCTCCCTGGAGGGGGCGGCAAAATTCCCGGATGAATTGTGCTTTCTTGGGGAGGTATGTTTCGTAGGTTTGGAGATACGTTTTTTTGGTGGTTGTGGCGGTGGTTCGTTTGTCTGGTTCGTCGTTGTCAAAGTAGAGCCGGATAGGGAGTAAGTCCAACATGGATTGGGCGGTCACGGAGACTTTGGGTTGTGGTGTTGGGAGAACGGGGCGGGGGGCTTTGGGGGGAATGGTGTCGGTAGGGGTGACTGCCCATAGCGTGTCGGGTGTTTCTACGATGGGTGGTGTGTACGTCCAGCGATAAAGGTCGTTGCAACAGCGTTGGTTTTGTTTGTCTATGTATTGTGCGCCGATGCGATTGGATGCCAAATATCCCGACAAGCCTTCTGAGCCGGGTACAAAGAAAATGTCATTGGCCGGTGAGTTTATCGGAGGAGGCAGTGGTTGGATGTCCACGGTTTCGGGGAGGGGGAGCCGGGGGGCTTGGACTTCAAAGATGTCGTAGCCGCCGATGTTTAGATGTTGGTCGGAACTAAAGAACAACTGCTTGGTGTCCGCTGCATAAAAAGGGGTGATTTCATTGCCCGGAGTATTGATGGATTTTAGGTTGATGGGTGTACCTAGTTGGTGTTTTTCTGTTATGGGCGCCATCCAAATATCCAATTGGCCTTGTCCGCCGGGACGGTCAGAAGAAAAAAGGATGTATGGCGTATTGGATTGATTATCAAAGTAGTAGGCCGGTTGAGTTGTAGTAAAATCCGGTTTGTTGATTTTTAGTTTTAGGGGTTTTTTCCAGCCCCTTTTTTTCTTGGGTTGGCGAAAGTACAGGTCGCAGCGCACATGCATGCCATCGACGTACCGGCAATGATTATAATACACACCGGAGCCGTCCGGCAAAAAACAAAGATTAGCGGTAAACAAGGTGTCTTTGTTAAAATGATACCGGAGTGGGCGCCCTTTCCGGCCTTTGATTGAATAGACTGTTTTGGCGATTTTGCGGTGGGGCTGTGCCCAATCCTTTCTATTCTCGAAGCGGAAACTACTGTAGTAAAGTGTGTCTTTTCTAAGAACCGGCGCAAATTCGGAGTAGGGCGAATTGATTTTTTTGCCTAAGTTTTTGATGGTATAGGTCGAATCTTCATTTTGCGCAAGCGCATAGTCGCAGTTTTTTATTTCTGCTTCTGCAGCTAGAGACGAAGCGGTCGAAAGATAGGTTTCAAAACTTTGTTTAGCGGCAGCATATTGACCTAGATTTTTTTGCGTAAGCCCCAATTGATATAAAGCATCGGGAAATTTTGACGAATTGGATTCGATTACTTTTTGGAGGGCTTTTTCGGCTGCTTCAAAGGCGTGGCAGTCTATGGCCGCTTGCGCAAAAAGGTAGGTATATTGGGTTTTTGCCGGTTTTTTGATTTCGGCTTCCTGAAAGTATTTCATGGCGGCGTGGCAATTGCCATTGGCGAGTGCTTGACGGCCGGCTTGCGCCAAAGCCCGATGAGATTGAGCTTGCGCCAAAAC
>JALVCY010000541.1 GCA_027009605.1 Saprospiraceae bacterium | reverse complement strand
GGTGAGTATGGCATCCAGCTTGTCCGAAAAACCTTGATTGGCACCGGCCAATTTTTGGATACTCCTATGGACGGTCGGCAAAAAACCATCATAGCGGGTCATCGTTTCATCGATTTGACCTTTTAGACTGTCATATCCGGATGCCGCTTTTTGGAGGATTTTCTTTTGGTCTTTCGACAAAAACGGAAGCCACTCATAATGATGAATCAGTAAAAGCTTTTGGTAGTCATTGAGCTCCGGAAATTCAGAGTCAATAGACCGGACTCTTTGTTGCTCATCCTTCGATAAATGATAGAATGGCTTGTGCGCATGTTGTAGGTTGCCGAAATCCGCCATTGCCTTTTTCAAGGCTTCTATCCCGCTTGCTTTACGAGCGCTTATCTTAATGACCGGCACATTCAAAAACTTTTGGAGTACCGAAGTGTCGATATCTATGCCATGGCGTTCGGCCTGATCGGCCATATTAAGGACCAAAATAACATGAGCACCGGTATCCATGATTTGCTCCAAGAGAAGCAGATGCTTTTCCAAATGGAGCATATCTGCCACATAGATTACGTTTTTGGGCTGCACATCCGATGTAAAATCAACAAATTGCTGCACCACAATGCGCTCATCCATAGACGTCGGATAAAAACTATAAGCACCCGGTAAGTCTATGAGTTGGATTTTTTGATTATCGGGAAAGTGAATCCAACCGGACTTTCGCTCCACCGTCACCCCGGGAAAATTCCCCGTTTTTTGGTGCATCCCGGTCAACACATTAAAGGTGGACGTCTTGCCGGAATTTGGGTTGCCGGTCAAAAAAACCGTTGGATGACTCATCTAGTTAATTGGTTTTAAGATGATGGACTCCAGTTCATTTTGCCGCAAGGCGATAGAGACTCCATCCACCTTCAAAAAAAAGACAAATCCACCGGGGGCTTTCCGGATGACTTGAAGTGTACTGCCCGGCAATATCCCAACCGATAAAAGCTTCGATGCCACCTGCTGATTCTTAAACCCCATCACACGAAGACTAGGGCCTCTATCCTTCCGTAAAAATGATTTCAGCAATCGAAACACAGGCTATTTTTCTTTGATTATTTAGACAGATTCAAAATTACGACTTTTTTTACAACCTAGGGAACTATTTTCAATTATATAGCGTCTTTGTCATTAGATGCGTGGTATTCATGCGTTCTTTTTTCATAACAAGCTCTATTTATCCCAAAATAGTGCTACAAAATTACCAATCATGTTGATCTGTAGTCAAAAATCAAATCTGTTGCAAAGTAGAGTGGATATAGCTCCATACTTTAGCACAGTACTGCACTGACGGCTGCAAATCGAATTGAGCCGTCATCCTGACGGCCAATCTAGTTTCCTCTTTTTGATTTATTAGCTGGACGTCAGCGTGGGTGTAAGGCACCCAGGGTTGTTGCTTCTATTCGCTCCTGAGTAGATTCATAAGTAAAACAACCGGCTTTGAAGCAACCATACATCATCTATTACCGGATGTAGAGGCTGTGAATTGGCTCGAACAGGTACCCGCAGGGAGAACGGAGCGGTCTAACGATATTTCCGCCTAAGGTTTAGGTCAGGTTTTTCGGCACCCGCTCAAGGTATCGATCAGGAGCTCTTAAAGATAAGACGTTATAACGTTATAGCTTTTGCTTTTCAGTTATGCGATTTTATCCAAACTTTTTCTTAAAGGGATTACGTCTTGTTCTAACCAAATAACACGTACCCTTTTTTTTTTGCAAGCATCCCCCGATTGATTTTCAAACCAACTTCTACTTCCGTCGCTTCCGAATCACTTCCGTATCCGTCTCCAAGGCCTTTTTCCGCCGCTTCCGAATCACTTCGGGATCCATCTCCAAGGCCTTTTTTTGATAAAAATCGGCTTTCGCCAAATTCCCCGCTTGACGATAGGCCGTACTCAAATCCAAGGCTAAGTTGGCATTTTTAGGCGCAAGAGACAGTGCTTTTTCCATGTAGGGAATTGCTTGATTTACTTGACCACTAACCGCATAGGCGATACCTAGCAGGCGCATGACTTCGGGGTCATTAGGTTTGAGTTTTTCCGCTTCTTTCAGGTAAGAAATGGCCTTTGTGGGATTGCCTTG
>JALVCY010000540.1 GCA_027009605.1 Saprospiraceae bacterium | reverse complement strand
AGAACAGACAAAACGAATCCTTCAAAAAAAAAAAAGATGAAATACACCACCCTACTATTTTTGAGCTTACTCAGTCTTAGCTTTTTGGCTTGTAAAAAAGAAGAGAAAGTCAATCAAGCCGAAGTGGATAAGCAAAAAATATTAGATTATGCCAAAGCGCATAACTTAAGCTTGCAGGCTCATGAATCCGGCATTTACTACCTTATCGAAAAAGCAGGGAATGGTACAGCAAGAGCCAACATCCAATCTCTTGTTACCGTAAAATATACCGGAAAGCTATTGGACGGAAATATTTTTGACTCTTCCAATGACCAACCTTATTCCACCCTTTTAAGCGAAGTCATTGAAGGCTGGCAAATAGCCATCCCACTCATGCAAAGAAAAGAGAAAACCCTATTTTTTATCCCTTCCGGACTCGGTTATGGGGAACGGGGCAGTGGGAGTATTCCTGCCAATTCGGTCTTAATATTTGAGATTGAATTATTGAATTTCTGAATATTTCTACTCTTTAAAACCAATGATTTACCTGTTTTTCGAGACTTCCAACGTAAACTCTCGTAAACTATCAAGCAATCCAACAGTTTTCAAACCAAAATAGCCGGTCAATCGGGGTTTCAGAGCATGATTTATATTATATTTGTGCCTAATGAGATTGAGCTCACAAAACACTGCCCTCGCAGACCGACCTGTTTGAATCCTAAAAACGACACATCAAGCGGGAGTGCTCCATACCGAATATTACAAAAATAAGAGTCTAATGAAAAAATTTCTACCCATCTTTTTCTCCTTCTTGTCCTTCACCCTTTTTGCGCAAGTGCCGGGCAATGATGATTGTAGTGGTGCCATTGATCTTGGTACAGTACCCTATTGCGTCCCGACCACTTTCTATTCGAATGTGAATGCGACAGCTTCAGATTTTGGCAATTTTACCAATATCCCCGGCTGCCTGAGTAGCAATAATTCACCTAGGGATGTGTGGTTTCAATTTACAGCGGATGCTTCCATCCAAGACTATGATATTACTGTAACCGGAGCATCAGACAATGGCTCCACCCCACTCAACACCCCACAATTGGTGCTCTATCGCGGATTCTGCCAAACGGATGAACTCATTATCATGGAGTGTAATGAAGCCAATCTTGGGGATAGTACTGTAAGCATTCAAGCCAATGGGCTCACCCCCGGCTTGACTTATTTTTTGAGAGTAGGCGACTATTCTGCCGGTGCCCCTAACTCCGGTACATTTAAGCTTTGTATTCAAGAGCAAAGTCCTGAAGTCACGATTGACCAAGGCAGCTCGGATGCTTGCCATGGTGTCCTCTATGATAGTGGCGGCCCGGACGGCAACTATGGCCCGAATGAAAACTACGTGTTTACAATATGTCCGACAGATTTTCATCAGTGCATTTCTCTGAATATTGATTATTACAACTTAGAGGGGGATACGGATTTTGATGAAATTTTCGATGAAATCTTGGTTTTTGACGGTGCGGACACCCTTGCACCGATTCTTGCAGAAATTGGAGATATTGACTCCGAAGCATACGAAAGTGACGGTGGGGTCAATATTCAGTTGTATGCTACCAGTGGATGTGTTACAATTCAATTTAAGTCCGATGCAAGTACCGAGTTAGAAGGATTTAAGGCCACTTGGCAATGCAGTGCTGACGCTTGTCCTAGCAGTGACCTAATCAGTGTGGATAGCCTAGCTAGTGATGAGACACTGGTAGATTACTTGAGTACCGCTTATGCCACCACAAAGATTGATTCTATTCTTTGTAGCCAAGGAAGTTATGGCAGTTTTGAAGCAACAGACAATACCGGGCTTGGACTTAAGCGGGGATTACTATTGACTTCCGGCCTTGCGGCCAATGCTATCGGCCCGAATGATGACGATAGCAAAGGTGACGCAATAGGCCAACCCGGGGATGCAGACCTAGACAGCTTATCGGCGGAGCTTGGAGAAATCATTTTATCCCATGACGCCTGTGTGGTCTATTTAGATGTATATGCCTATACCGACAAATTATCATTTGAATACATTTTTGGCTCGGAAGAATACAAAGAATTCGCCAATTCGCCTTACAATGATATTTTTGCCTTTTTGGTATCCGGCCCCGGCATCGTCGGAGACCCCGCACTAAACAACCAAAAAAATATCGCCGTTATCCCCAACACCAATACACCTGTCCAAATCAATAGTATCAACCACATACAAAACTGGCCCTACTACCATGACAACCCTAATGGTGCTTCCCTACAATATGATGGATTCACCACCGACTCCCTAGGCATCAAAAAAACGCTTACGGCTGAAGTCGATGTCATACCTTGTAACCATTACAAACTAAAACTAGCCATTGCCGATCGAGAGGATAATATCTATGACTCCGGGGTCTTCATTTCGGAGATTAGTGCCGGCTTTCCCAAAATCACCATTAATTTTAAGAATGGACTAGATTATATGGTCGAGAACTGTTCGAGCTCTGAAGATATCTTAGACATTGAGCTAAAGGGCACCATCGAAGACACCTTAATCTACAACTTAAACATCCTTGGCACGGCCACTAACGGAGCAGATTATACCTTAAACGTACCGGCAACACTTTCTTTTTTTCCGGGACAGACCAAGTACTCCTTCCCTATCTCGGTACTGAGCGACAACATACCCGAGCCGACCGAAACAATCATTGTTTCTCTATCCGCAGACTTTGGTTGTGGAGAAGTATCTGTTGATGACGTCATCATTCAAATAAAAGACCAATTAGAAGTCTTTGCAGATATTGCTGCGGACACGCTCCAAGTCTGCAAGAATGAAGGGATTCGACTCCATGCTTCCGGTGCAGCCGGTTACCATTGGACTCCTACCGACATTATGGATGACCCCAATATTGCTGACCCGTCGGCCTTACCTACCACAAGTGGCTGGGCCGTTGTTACCGGTACAGCAGGTACCTGTACCGACAAGGACTCTGTCTATCTTGAAGTTCATGACTTACAAGTTTCTGCCATCGCTTCCGACAATGAAATATGCTTAGGTCAAACCATTCAACTCAATGCACTTCCCAATGTGCTCAATCCGACTTATACTTGGAGTCCTGATTTTGAAGTACTCCATCCACACCAAAAGACCACGGATGCCACTCCTTCTTTCTCGACAAACTACGTTGTAGAGATAGAAAAATTTGGCTGCCGAGCCAGCGATACGGTTTCTATTTTGGTTGACACCTTATTTGAGCCTACGCTTATTAGTGATACGACTATTTGTCTAGGGCAAAGTGTTCAATTGGCTGGTGTGGTAGTCGCCACGTCCTCTTATTCTTGGGCTCCGGCCAATACCCTAGACGACGCAACCATTTCTTCGGCAACTGCCACACCGACGGAGTCCACGACTGTTTACACCTTAGTGACGACTAGCCAAAATGGATATTGCTCCAACACCCAAACGGTCACTGTCAACACCATTCCCGCTTCGCTTCAAGTACTCTCTGTCCCTGGTCTATCCACACAAGATACCATTTATCTGTGTGCACCGGATGAGACATCTTTGCTGGCGCAAACTTCCACCGGCGGCACCGGATTGACTTGGCTACCGGCGGACGGTAGCTTGAGTAGCTTAACGGATACCTTGGTTCACGTCACTTCCAAAGTATCCGGGCTATACACTGCAACGCTTCAAGTTGGTGCTTGCATTTTACATGACTCTGTATTTGTTCGAGTTGATTCCTTGCCTAATTTGGCGCAAGAAGCCGTCCCATCCAAAGACCCATATTGTCCGGGAGACACGGTTTCTATCTTTTCAGAAAACTACGACCAAGATGCTTACCAAGGGATTCAACATCAGTGGACACCGGCCACAGGGGCTATTTCTAATCCCGGAAAATTTAATTTAGTCGTCATTACTCAAGACACCATTACCTACACACGAACTACCCAACTGGGCGTCTGCATAGATTCTTCCAAGATTACTCTAAATGTAGATACCCCACCGGACATAACGATTACCCAAGATAAGGACACCATTTGTGCCAACGAAGAAGTGCATTTTACGGCAACGTCTCCCCAAGGCAATGATTTTGTCTGGATGCCTGCCAATTCTTTGTCTTGCGACAAATGCCCGAATCCCATTGCTACGCCTTCGCAGACAACCACGTACTCTATCTCCTTAGAAAGTGCGAATTGCCCTAGCGAAGAACAAGCCACTATTACCGTCTTGCCCACGCCCCAATTGCAATTCCCTACGGATACAGAATTATGCCCCGGCGAATCTGTCCAACTGAATCAAAACACGGAGCCCGGAGTGACCTATGTCTGGACAGCTAACGTCCCGAATTTTGACACCTTAACTACCGCTCAACCTACAGTAACTCCTACAGCGACAACTACTTACACAGTATTGGCAGACAATGGAATCTGTACAACCAATCAAAATATCACCATCCATGTTGCCAATGACAGCCTTTACATTGATGGCCCGGACGGGGTCTGCCCCGGCTACCCTATCACCTTAACTGCAGTCACCAATGGCACCGGCACCTACGTCTGGATGCCGGACAATATCCAAAGTCAAAGCATTGATGTAGAACCTTCCACCCCAACCACCTACTCCGTAACCTACACGTATGGAGACGGTTGTATATTGGCCACGTCTCACCCCGTTGTGGTGTATCCGGAATATACGGTTTCGCTAACGGCAGAAAAGGATACTGTTTTTGCGGGCTCTCCCATCAAAGCTTATGTTACACTTGACCCGCCATTGAATAACCCGACCATCCACTGGACTCAAAATAATACGGAACTTTCTTCAACCAGCGAGTACCTTGAGACTCCGGCTACCGATGGCCCAACGGATAACATCACGGCGACTTTGATTACACCCGAAGGATGCGAATACCCGGCTTCAATTACCATCATTATTAAACCTGTTGAATACGATATTCCGAATGCCTTCACCCCCAACAGTGATGGCAAAAATGACGTGTTTAAACCCATCAACTTAAACGGCTTCGAAATCGCTAAAATTCAAATCTTTAACCGGTGGGGACAACAGGTCTATAGTGGCAATACCGGCTGGGATGGTCGCTTCAAAGGCAAAAAAGCGCCTTCGGACGTCTATCCTTATTTGATAGAACTCAAGACACCTAGTGGACAAATCACAAAAATTAAAGGAAATGTTACTTTGATACGATGAGATTTGATTGGGGAAATTTATTCCCGCTAGGTACATCAAACAAAGGTGCGGCACGTCTTCAGCAGGTGTCGCACCTACGGCTGCAAGGGTACGTGGTGCTGCCCCCCGAATGATGTCAAAGAATTTTCGCACTAGCTGTCAGACAAATGAAATAGATGGGATTTCTCCGGCTGTGCTTAATGGCGACATCGGCGGCGAAGACCGTCGCTACCTTCAGAACGGTACAAGTGAGCATCATGATAAAAAAAACACTGGATATTCTCCAGACCAAATATGGACTCCAACTCGACCAAATCTTCTTTGAAGATGTCCGAATTGGCATTTATAAAACGGCCGTCCATATTTCGGGCAACCGGTATGGCGTAGCCGGCACCTATCAAGCCCGCCCGGGGGACTACAAATACCGCACGAATAGAGATTCGACACCCTTTTCGACCAACCATATATTGGGGCAGAGTGTAGCCCAACTGTTTCAGACCCCATCGAGCCCGATTGTTGACAATCTGAAAGTAGCAACCTTAAATGCGCTTTCGGCAGACATCCTACAACATGCAGATTATCAGGTAGTTACAGACAAAGACCCGATAGACTTAGTGGATTTATCGGGGCAAAAAACCATTTCGATTATTGGTGCTTTCCGGAGTTATATCCAACGGATAGGGGCGACGGCTCACACGATGCATATTGTAGAGCTCCGGCCGGAAGCAATTCCCCCTGCCTACCGATCGCACTATGTGCCGGCGCATCAAGTAGGGGATGTATTGCCCCAATCCGATTTGGTCATCATCACAGGCTCCACCTTGGTCAATCAAAGTCTTGCGGACATCGTGCGATATTTGCCCCAATCCGGGACGACCGTATTGGTCGGCCCGTCCAGCAGCTTTATACCGGACGTACTTTTTGAGCAGGGAATAGATATCATCGGCGCCACAGAGATTATTCACCCCAAAAAAATGCTCCAAATTGTCAGTGAAGCCGGCACGGGATTCCATTTTTTCCGATATTGCGCACGAAAAATCTGCATTCTCAATGAAAGGACAAGATAAACTGAGCCCCAAATGGCTAAAAGCGGCGGTAATTGGTAGTATTTGGGCTGCTTTCGAGATTATTGTCGGGAGTTTTTTACATAATATGCATATTCCTTTTTCGGGGATATTTTTATCATCGGCGAGTATTTTTTTGCTGGTTAGTTTTATGCAAATATGGCCCGATAAAGGAGTCATTCTTCGGGCAGGCGTCATCTGTGCGCTTATGAAATCTATTTCGCCGAGTGCCGTCATTTTAGGGCCCATGATTGGCATTCTCCTAGAGGCCTTTTTATTGGAAGTGATGGTTTTGTTGGCCGGCAGGAATTTAATAGCCTATATGATTGCCGGAGCATTGGCAGTGAGTAGCACCTTGCTGCAAAGGTTGGGGATGCTTTTGGTGACTTATGGATTTGATTTGGTGGCGATTGCCAAGCCCTTTTATTTCTTTTTGGTAAAGATGACTAGGCTCGAAGGCGTGGCGCCCCGATACTTATTGATTGGGGTCATCACGGTTTATTTTATTATTGGGGCATTAGCGGCGATTTTGGGTTATTACACCGGCAAAAACTATTTGCGGAAGCCCAAGAGCACCACAAATACACTCGCCTTGTCGGCACCTGATAGTGCGCAATTTGCCTTCGATGACGAGCCGGACAATCGCTATCCGCTAGGGACAATGCTATTGATTTTGGGAAGTATGGTCAGTGCAATGTGGTTGATTAATTTTATGTTTTTGCCTTATGGCATGATGGTGGGCGGGCTATTTATTGGCATCATTTTGTACGCTTATCGCCATGCACTCGGCCGGCTCCAAAAACCCGGTCTTTGGATTCAATTCTTTTTAATTACGGTCATTGCTGCTGTTTTTTGGGAATGGACTAAGACGGGGACGTTCTTTTCTATGCGGGGTTTGCTGGTCGGATTGAAAATGAATTACCGGGCCGTAATTGTCATTTTGGGATTTACGGCAATTAGTGTAGAACTGCGCAATCCACTTATCAAAGCCCTGCTTACGCAAAAAGGGTATGCTTCGCTGTATCAATCGCTCCATCTTTCTTTTGCCGCTCTACCGGCTATTGTTGGTACGATCCCTTCCGGGAAAAAATTGCGTAGCCAAAATAAAAGCGTAATCCCCAATCTTTTAGCGCAAGCGGAAGGGCTGCTGACCCAATTTGAGCAAAAAAACAAGCAATTTGACCATGTTTTTATTATTACCGGCGGCGTTCACGAAGGCAAAACGACTTTTGCGCAAGCTGTCGCCCAATCCCTAAAACAAAGAAATATTCCCATTGAAGGATTTTTGGCACATGGTACTTTTAAAGGCGACCGTCGCTATTCGTTTCACATAGAAGACCTAAAATCCGGACACCAACACCTGCTTTGTGTGCGGGACAGCCGCCCGGATTGGACTACTTTCGGAGGCTTTTCCTTTGACCCGGATGTACTGGAATTGGGCAATCGCCTACTCAAAAATATTGACCCTAAAAGTGTCGTCATCATTGATGAAGTCGGCAATTTTGAATTTCGACAAAAAAAAGGCTGGTTCGAGGGGCTCTCTCATATCCTTAGTCACCATCCGGCGACTCAACAAATTTGGGTGGTGCGTAGAGATTTTATATCTAATCTGCAGTCCCTGTTTCCGATTCCGGATGAACATATTTTTGATATTCGGGATGGGCGGCCGGAGGAGATGGTTGACATGTTGGTATAGGTGTGGCGGTGCGTTCACTCCCAAACTGCGGTCTGAACTTTCCAAAAGTTTAAAACTTTGAGTTCACTCCGAAAAGTATTCTGATGCCAAACCACCAAATTTTATTCTGTTTGGGGGTTTTGTTCAATTGTTCAACTGTTCAACAGGGTAAACGAAAGAAAAAAAATAGAATATAAAAATAATAAATATCTTAGACCGGGAGTAAAAATTTACACATAAAGGCGGTATTTAACTTATTGACAATCAGTACCTTAGTGAATTCTTAGTGGCAACTTCGTGTCCTTAGTGGTTAGGCATTACATTTTTCCTTACCACTAAGTTCACTTTAGATAACACTAAGAAACTCTACAAATTCTTGGTATTGGACTGCTAAAATTTGAGTGAGAAATGGTGCACACATAGACTAACATATGGGCGCAGTCGGAGTTTGT
>JALVCY010000539.1 GCA_027009605.1 Saprospiraceae bacterium | reverse complement strand
GATTTACGTTTTTGATGGAATGGTGGAAGCAGCTTTATGGCGAGTCTGAAGGGAAAGAAGGGAAAGGTATTTATCCGGCTTCGGCGACTTTTACGGCGGATTTGCATTCTTTGGGTCAATATATCCAGGATGGACGGAGAAATATTTTTGAGACGGCATTGGTCTTGGAGACGGTGAAGAGTAAGTTGAAAGTCCCCAAAGTAGAGGAAGATTTGGATGGTCTAGGTTATTTGGAAGGTAAGAGCTTGCATTTTATCAATGGCAAAGCCATCGAAGGGGTCCGCAACGCGCATGTTCAGGGGCAAGTGCCCAACATCAGATTGGTGATACCGAAGGCAGATGCTTTTCATCTGGGCTATTTGTTTTACTTTTTTGAAAAAGCTTGCGCAATCAGTGGCTATTTGTTGGGTGTGAATCCCTTTGATCAGCCCGGAGTGGAAGCCTATAAGCGGAATATGTTTGAACTATTGGAAAAGCCCGGGTATTAATGGGCTACTTTCCAAAAGTTATTAACTTTGGGTTGACTCCGAAAAGTCGGGGTTTTTGATATAACTTTCCAAAAGTTTAAAACTTTTGGAAAGTTATATATGGTAACCAAATAAAATTTTGTTCATCGCTTTTATTTCTGGCAGAGTGGACTTTTCGGAGCGGACTCATCCTTGTAAAAGTACAAGATATGAAGACAATGGCTCGGTAATAAAAACATGCATTTGAGTTCGAGTGAGAACAGTCCACCCCCAAATTTGCCGAGTCGCTCGAGGTTATTTTGGCTGTCGGGTGGCAAATTTGACCCCGCCAGCGGGGGACATTTGGGACGTGTACGCCGTGTATGTTCCCCGCTGGCGGGGTCGATTTTGCTCAAGGTAGATAGCTAAAGAAAAAGAAAGGTGTGCAAAATTGGGGGTGGAATCTTTACCCATACTCAAGGTAAGGATACTAATTATTTCAAAAACAGGATAATTCTTGTTGAGAAGCTTAGAAAAATGAAAATAGGAATCGCAGGAGTCGGACATTTAGGGAAAATACATTTAAAACTGGCACTGTCTAGCGCTCAGTATGACGTTGTGGGCTTCTTTGATGCCGACCCCAAGAATGCCGCCCAAGTAGCTAAAGATTTTGGCGTAAGCCGGTATGATAGCTTTGAATCATTAGTTGATGCCGTCGAGGTCATTGACATTGTTACGCCTACTCCATATCATGCGGAATTAGCCGCTATCGCTATCCAAAAGGATAAACATGTTTTTATTGAAAAACCGGTTACCCAAACGGTTGCGGAAGCGGAGATGTTGATGGATTTATTAAAAAGTCATCCGGTCAAGTTGCAAGTCGGTCATGTGGAGCGATTTAACCCTGCTTACCTTGCGGTCAAAGAACATCAAGCCCGCCCCTTGTTTATTGAAGCCCACCGGTTGGCGATGTACAATCCTAGGGGGACGGATGTGTCGGTGGTGCATGATTTGATGATTCATGATTTGGATATTTTGTTGGATTTGGTGGATTCGGAAGTGAAGGAGGTGATGGCCAACGGGGTGTCTATCGTAAGTCCAAGCCCGGACATCTGCAATGCGCGGATTGTATTTGAAAACGGATGTGTAGCAAATGTGACAGCGAGCCGGATTTCGATGAAGAATATGCGCAAAATTCGATTGTTTCAGAATGATGCCTACTTGAGTATAGATTTTTTGGATAAATCGGTGGAAATCATCCATCTGTTTGACAAAAAGCCGGCAAACCATGACCACGCCATGTCTTTAGATACTAAAACCGGTAAAAAATGGTTGACTATGGAAATGCCTGAAGTAAAATCCGTTAATTCGATCCTGATGGAGCTGGAAACTTTTGCGGAAGCGATCCAAAATGATACGGAAGTAGATGTGGATTTGGAAGCAGGGATGAAGGCGTTAGTCCTTGCGGAAAAAATATCCGACCAGTTAGATGGTTCGTATTAGTGAATGTATAAAATGTTGTTTTTGAGAAAGTTAGGTGCAATAATGTGGGTGATTTGGATGGTTGTTTTGGTATCTTGCGATAAGGAAGAGCCCATACCGTCCTATGTATATATCGAGCAATTTGATGTGAATGCACAGAGTGAATTTGGGACATCATCATCG
>JALVCY010000538.1 GCA_027009605.1 Saprospiraceae bacterium | reverse complement strand
AGGTAGTGTCTTTTACCGGGATAAGGGCGAAGCTTATCTGACAAGAAAAACTAAATTTTCGACGGATATTTCCAAGACTATATCTTTTATTAGTAAGCAAAACGCCGCCGGTGGGGGGGATACTCCTGAAGCGGTTGAAGTGGCTTTGGATGAAGCCATTAATGGCCTGAATTGGAGTGAGCACGCTCGTGCGAAATTATTATTTTTGGTGTTAGATGCGCCACCACACGAGCAGGATGACGTACTGAAAAAAATGAACAAATTAATCATACAAGCTGCCAACAAAGGGATTAGAATCATTCCTATTACCGGTAGTGGTATTGATAAAAGCACCGAGTATTTGATGCGCTCTTTGGCTTTGTGTACCAATGGGACTTATGTGTTTTTGACCAATCATAGCGGGGTGGGACGCTCTCATATCAAACCCACCACCGATAGCTATAATGTGGAAATGCTGAACGATTTATTGGTTCGAGTATTCGATCAATATACAGAGGTAATCTCTTGCGAGAAAAAGAAGGAGACGCCCCGATTGGACAAGGTGGTCAAGATGAAAGGCTGGGTAGATGCCGCAAATGCAGACAAAAAATTTAGCTGTAAGTTTTATCCGAATCCCACTTACGGTCAATTAAAAATTAAAATTAAAGGGGACATTAAGGAATTATTTTTGACCGATTCGTCCGGTCGTATTTTAGCACGCTATGCAGTGGCCGGGCGTCGCCGCTACAAAATCAATCTGGCCGGTTATCCCGCAGGCGTCTATCAGATAACGTACTGGGGCGAAAATAAGCAGCCGGTAGGTGGCCGTGTTGTTTTGATTCGGGAATGAGCGTGTCGATGGCTGCCGTGTTTTTATCATTCGTTTAGCGGAGTATTGGCCGATGAGACCAACAGCAGCATCCCCGAAAGCCAAAACTTTCGGGGAGGTCTAGCCAGCTGTCTATCAAAACTTAAACTTAACGTTATCAATGGCATATTTCTTTTCGCAATAAGCACATCGTATTTCTACCGGCTCGGTGTTGGCTAGTTCGAATCGGGTGTTGATGTGTTCGACATTAGTGACACAATTGGGGTTGGGGCAGACGATATGGTCTTTGATTTCTTTGGGAATGGAGATCCCGTGCTTGCTGACCACCTTAAAATCTTGGATGATAATGACCGTAGCAGATGGCGAAATCAAGGCGATACTATTGACTTCTTGATCCGTAAGAACACGGTTTTCGATTTTGATGATGTCTTTCTTACCCATTTTGTGACTGGACAGGTTAATGCCCATCATCATTAGGTTTTTGGGAGGGTTGAGATGAAGTATGTCGGCCACTTGCAAGGCTTTGCCGGCGGCGATATGGTCGATGACCGTTCCATTTTTGATGGGGTCAACTTTGAGCTTATCTTTCATGTTTTTTTTTTTGTTTTTGGAAGCTGTGAATTATTTTTTGCGCAAGCGAATACTAGACGAGTCCCATGATCTTACTGATGATGGCCTGCCGCATAAATACTCCGTTTCTAGCTTGCTGAAAATAATAGGCGTACGGCATTTTGTCCACATCTGTGGTGATTTCATTGACTCGCGGAAGCGGATGCAAAAGGGAAAAATTATCCTTGACATCTTCGAGTACTTCGGGCGTGATGATGTAGGCATCTTTTACTTTTTCGTAGTCTTCCAACACCGCAAAACGCTCCTTCTGAATACGTGTGACGTACATGATGTCCAAGTGGGGAATAATCGGCTTGATGTCTTCCACTTCTTCAAATGGAATGCCTTTTTCAGTCAATTCATCCTTAATGTATTCGGGCATTTGCAAATGGCTGGGCGAAGCAAAATAAAATTTTGGATGAAAATCGCTAAGGGCTTGCGCCAAAGAATGTACGGTGCGCCCCAAACGCAAATCCCCAATCATCGCAATCGTCAAATTCTCTAAACTCCCTTGCGTCTTGTAAATCGAATATAAATCCAACATGGCTTGAGTGGGGTGCTGGTTGGTGCCATCGCCGGCGTTAATGATGGGGATGTCCACGGTTTCAGACGCAAAGCGGGCAGCACCTT
The DNA here is from genome assembly GCA_027009605.1 of Saprospiraceae bacterium. GTDB lineage: Bacteria > Bacteroidota > Bacteroidia > Chitinophagales > Saprospiraceae > HyVt-613. The sequence continues at coordinate 68 of JALVCY010000538.1, read as the reverse complement.
CGACCTTGTGACGCATGACGATGAAGTCCGCATATTGGCTAATGGTCATAAGGGTGTCGGCCAAGGTT
>JALVCY010000537.1 GCA_027009605.1 Saprospiraceae bacterium | reverse complement strand
AAAACTGCTGCTCCCGGTGGTTGCCCTATTGGTGACCTAAACTGGTGGCCTGACCTAAAAGAGCAATGTATGGCCGTTGGGACCAACGAACCATTCACTTCTAAAGGGCTAACCGTCGAGCAAAACATGCCTAATCCATTCAAAGGACAGACTACCATTGCCTATACTTTGGCAGATGCTTCTAACGTAAGCATCAGCATTTTGGACATCAACGGTAGAGTTATCACCACTTTAGTAAATGAAAAGCAACCTCAAGGTCGCCATACTGTCGAATGGAATGCCGGCAACCAAGCTACCGGTGTTTATTTTTACCAAATCAAAACGGATAATGCTTTGATTACTCGTAAGTTAGAGTTGGTCAAATAATTAATTTCCAATAAATCGATTCAAGAATCGTGAAATTTTTCGCCGGATGCTCTTTGGAGTGTTCGGCGATTTTTTATTCTACGCTAGGGTTTACTCCTAAAAGTCTTGTGATGCAAAATTGCCATTTTTTTTCTATTGGGAGATTTTGTTCAATTGTTCAACTGTTCAACTGAAAGCACTGATAATCAACATCTTGGCGTTCAATATGTGCTTCGCACGTTCAATTTGTCCTTCGGACGTTCAAATGCCTTCGGCGTTCAAGGGGCTTTCGTGTTTTTCGTGTTTTTCGTGGTTAAAAAAAGTCTTGGTGGTTTGTTCTTGGCTTCGGCGCCCGCCTGCGGCCGGCAGGTTCAAGGGGGACGCTCTCTTGGCTGCCTAGCCGTTATACCGTTACACCGTTACACCGTTATACCGTTACACCGTTACACCACCAATCCTAACAACTTGTCAAACTTATCAAATTTGTAATTTCCGGTTTTCATTGGTAACAAATCGAAAGCAATTTCCCCGTATAATTCATCTAAGGTACTGATGGTTTCTTCAGTTCTGAGTTCCAATTGTCCCTTAGCCAATTGCTCATATCTCCAGTCCAATGTTTTCATCAATCGCTCGTGCATGTCTCTATAAATTTGTACATAAGGCTCTTTGGCAGGCACTAGCTCTGACTCATCAAATAAGCCCGGAGTCCGGGTAATAAAAACCCCATCACGAATAACATAAAAGCAGGCATCCCACCAAGTCGTTTCGTCTCCAAAATATTTAGAATAAAGCATCAACTGGATGTCTTCTTTGCTTTTGAGCATATCCTTTCGGAAAGTCTTGCCCCCCCATTTCAAATCTACTATTAAAAATTGTCCGTCCCGTTCCAAGACCACATCGGTAATCCCTTTTACCGGATTGATTCCCAATTTCCCTTGAAGTGTTTCTTCTGTGGCGACGACTTTCCAGCGATTATTATTTATGGCCTGAATAAAACTAAAAATAGAATAAAATAGTTTTTTCCGGAAGGCAACCAAATCCGGCTCTTTCCCAAACTCCAAAAACGGCAAGCCTTCAGATTGAATCAAAGCCATAAAAGCATCTCCATACCAAGAGCTAATGTCTTCATTATCAGCAAGATGCAGCTTTTTTATTAATAATTCTTCAAACATCTTGTGGGCAATATTCCCCATCAAGAGATGGATGTCTTTAATTTTGGCTAGGGAGCTTCCATACAGTTTCATCTGCTTGCGCAAAAACCAATTATGTGGATAAAAGAGAAAGCTATCCAGTTCCGTTACCGAAAATCCATCTATCACATCAGGCACATGTACCGGCGATACAGAAACGAGATGTCCTTCCAAGAAATCCAATCGCGGAGTTTTTTCTACAGTTTCTCGTACATCGAATAAGGCTTGGACGGCTGTTGGATCTTGGGTTGCGTCAATCGTAATATCATTTATATTTTTAATCATTGCTTCCAACTCATAATGCAATGGATGCAAATTAGCATAGACACCTTCCACTTTGTCCGGTACAATCAAAATCAATCGTTTTTGCGCCAGCCGAATGGGTTGATAGCGCTTCCACTTGCGCAATTGGTTATGTGCCTGCGGCAAGGTGAGCCGGACTTGCTCCGACTGCAAGAAAGCGATTTCCGGATTCATAAATTTAGGTGCAATATAATCGCTCCCCCGACTGACAAAATTGAACCAAACAATCTCATCAAAAGGAAAAACAACGGCCCCGGAATCTTGCGCAAAATTAGACGCCCCCACTTCACGATCCTTAAAAGTTGCCGGTGTCGCTTGAATCACAATCTCTGATAATTTATCCAAATCCAAGATTGATACCGACTGCTCATCAATGGCATCCAGCAAATCCATCATGTCCAAAGCCAAGCGATAAATACTCATAAAAATAGCACCGGATATTTTGCTGGCCAATCGACTCTTAGCCCAGTCCTTAAGATGGAGATAAATGGCAAAGACTTCTCCTTTGGGAATCCGACTCCGCTGATGATAAGTTTTGCGCTCAAACCAAAACCGATATTCAAAAAGAGCCGCTTTTTTATCCGCTTCATCGACCTTTTCGGACTCCCCAAACTCATGGAGGGCTCGATTCCAAGCCTCATTATCAAATCCGGGACGCTCCTGCAAAGCACCGGCCAAACGAATCGCCAAATGACTATGCAACGGAGAATAGGGCAAGTTCAAAAACTCTAAAATCTTGCCTAAGTCAATCGGCTTCCATAAAAAAGAATGGGCGAGTTTTATCAATTGTTGGGAAGGTCGTAAATCCGACACCGACGTGTTGCCCGACACCGGCAAACCATCGGATTCAAATACCAAATCCGGTAATTTCAAGTCCGGGGGCATCACCAAAAAGGGTTGCTCCCCTACCCGCTGCCGATATCCATAAGCAAATTGCTCCAAGCCATCATAGTCCCGCGGCACCCGTAAAATAACCAAGCTCCCATCCCCTTCCAGCGTAATCTTCTCGCCCTTAAAAGATTGGTTTTCAATAACTTGCGCAATCTTTTCGAGATCCGAGCCGCTGCTTTTATCTACCAAAGGCCGGTGAGCTGAAACGGAAATCCCAAGCTCCTGCAAACGCAAAAACAGCCGTTGCCACCAAGTCGGCAGCAAGTCTAAGGGCTCTACCAAGCTCACTTCAAAGGCCGGCATCACATCGGCCGAAAGCTCAGATTCCAGCTCTAAAAACCGGTCGGCAAATCCATTCTCTAAAATATTTGAAAAATGCACCTGCCCCTTATCGAACAAAAATTGGTACATAAACGCCTCTAATTCAGCCAAATCCTTCAGCCGGTTCGGCATCCCCGTTTTCAGTTCAAAACGCCAACCGGACAGCCGCAATTCATCCCGTAAATCCAAAATAGCTGTAGTAGAGCCATAGGAATCTGCTTCAAAGGAATCCGCAAAAAAGGCCTCCGGCCGCACTTCTAAAAAAGACTGCAACACCTTGCGATAATAGGCCGTCCGCAACCAACTAAAGTTTTTAGCCGGCCAAGCCAGACCCAATTGATGCTCCAGCCACCGCAAGAATTCATTTTCCCCAAAGAAATAGACGCCTTCTTTCTCATGAAAAGAACCGGCATTCAATGATATACCAAATATTATTTTTTGCATTCGCCAAAGGTACAAAATGGCTAGAGATTTCCCAAAAAACTTGAATGGCAACCACGAAAAACACAAAAAACAAATTGAACCGCATCAACCCAAAAGCTAAAAGCACAAGCACTCAAGACGCAAATCTCAACTTCTTCAACTAGCAAAACTTGCGAGCGAATCAACTCTTTCAACTTCTTCAACTAACAGAATATCGAATATAGAATCCCGAATGTCGAATAATGAAGTAAAATCCCAATCAAAAACCCATATCTCTCAACTAGCGAAGCTTGCGAGCGAATCAACTCTTTCAACTTCTTCAACTAGCAGAATATCGAATATAGAATCCCGAATGTCGAATAATGAAGTAAAATCCCAATCAAAACCCCATAACGTCTCAACCTGCGAAGCTCTCAACCACGAAGTCCGTATCCACGATAGTAATCGGGACAGTCTCAACCTAGTGAGCCGAAGGCGAACGTCTCAACTTCTTCAACTAGCGAAGCGAATCAACTACAATTCAAACCCTCCTCCTCTTCAACCGCAAAGAATTGCCAATCACCACCACATCCGAAAAGGCCATAAACATCGCTCCCCACATAGGACTCAAAAAACCCAATGCGGCAATAGGTATCGCGACCACATTATAGGCAAAGGCCCAAAATAAGTTTTCGTGAATGGTTTTGACTGTGGTTTTTCCGATTCGGAAGGCTTTTTCCAGGGATGAAAGATGGTCATTTAGTAAGATGATTTGGGCAGAATCTATGGCGATGGCCGAAGCTTGCCCCAAGGAAATTCCCAACGTCGCTTGCGCCAAGGCGGGGGCATCATTAATCCCGTCCCCGACCATGGCTGTTGGATTTTGGGCGGATAATTCGGCGATTTTTTCAAGTTTTTCTTGGGGCAATTGCTCCGCAAAATAAGTTTTAATCCCTAACTCTTCGGCGACTTTGGCTACTTTTTCCTTTCGGTCTCCGCTGAGCATGATGACTTTTACGCCTTTGTTTTGAAAGAACTGAACCGTTTCTTTTGCGTCTTTTTTCAGGTCGTCCTTTAAGTCGATGGTGGCGATGAGTCGGCCATTTTCCGTAAGGTACAAATCATGAGCGTCTGCTGGCGCTTGCGCTAAAATCCGTTTAGAACCCAGTTGAAAAACATGACCGGCTGCATCTGTGCCTTGAATACCCATCCCTTTTTTCTCTTCAACATCTAAGTTTAAGGAAGCTAAATTTGGCGAAAGCCGCTCCATTTCCGAAAGGAGACTCGATGCCAAAGGATGAGAAGATTTTGACTCTAAGTCCTTGATTATCTGATGAATACGTTGCTTATCGTTGCCGAAATATTGAATATCATCAATTCTAAATTGCCCGGTCGTCAAAGTACCTGTCTTATCAAAAACGATATTTTTAATATCTTTAATGGCTTCGACTGTTTGCCCGCCTTTGATGACGATTCCCTGTTGTGCCATTCGCCCCACGCCCACCATCACGGCAGTCGGTGTCGCCAAGCCCATCGCACAAGGACAAGAAATCACCAAAACGGCAATACTATGAATTAAGGCTTTGGTGGCCGGCACATCAAATCCGAGCCAAGAAATAAAAAAAGTCAAGACGGCTATCCCAATCACTACCGGCACAAAAATCGCACTAATCTTATCCGCCAAACGCTGGATAGGCGGCTTATCATTTTGAGCCTTTTCGACTAAGTCAATAATCTTGCCCAAAAGAGAATTGTCCGCCACGGCCATGGCCTTGACTTGGATATTGCCTTGCTGCAAAAGGGTACCGCCATAGGTCTTTTGCCCGATGGTTTTTTCTACCGGCAGACTTTCTCCCGTAATCATGGACTCATCAATAGCGCCCAGACCCTCTATAATTTTTCCATCGCAAGCAATACGGTCGCCTTCATTGACTTGGATGATGTCGCCCAACTGAATTTCGTCCAAATCTATCTCCACAATCGCTCCGGACGGCATGATTTTTTTGGCCTTCTCCGGCATCAGATTTTGCAAAGCGGATAAGGCCGATGTGGTCTGCTTGACCGAACGGTGTTCCAAAAAATTACCAAATAAAACCAAAGTAAAAATAGAAGCCGCCGTCTCAAAGAAGATATAATTCGGCTCATTGATGACCAAGCCCGCGAGACTATAAACCGTCGCCGCCAAGCCACCAATAAAAACCAAAACATCCATATTGGGCACGCCCCCGCGCAAGGAGCCCAAGGCACTTTTACCAAAGTGATGGAGACCGATAATAATCGCCGGCAGCGCTAAAGCCAACTGCGTATAAGGATGCCCCAAAAAATCCAACGTCAACCCCGCCATCATCAAAAAATGACTCAAAACCAAAGGAACGGTAAAAATCGCTGACACCAGCAGCTTGCGTTCCAGTGTCCAATATTTGGGCTTAGATTCTTTGGTAACTACTTGATAACCAATACGATGTAAGCCTTTTTTGAGCTTTTCCAAGCTAGGGGATTGCTCATTCAAGACGAAAGAAACCTTGCCGGAAGCAAAATCTACATGGACATCATCCAAATGGGACTCCTCCAAAAAATTAACGATGGATTGGGCACAATTGACGCAAGACATCCCGTCCACGTCCCATTTTATCTTTTGTGACATAGAATTGGTGGTGAAAGGTAAACGGCCAGCAATCAGCAGCAGCAAGTACTCCCCTTCTCTCCGTAAACCGTAATACTCAAAATACTAAATTCTCCCTTTTTATACAAGTCAATTTCTCCTTTGTTCAGGTATTGAGCCAAAATCTCATCGGGCAGGATGGTGACTTTTTGCTTTTGGATGGATAGGTTTTTGAAGCCGGTCGTTTTTAGCAAACCCATGTATTCTTCAAGTTGGATGGCTCCGGACACACATCCGGCATACATTTCTGCATCATTTTTTAGTGCCGCCGGCAAGTCCCCGTTTAGGACTACATCAGATACCGAAAAGTGGCCTTGGGGCTTGATGACTCGATACATTTCTTGGAAGGCTTTTTCTTTATTTGGGACTAAATTGAGTACGCAATTGCTCACCACCACATCAATCGTGCAGTCATTGACCGGCAAATCTTCAATCTCTCCATATCTAAATTCTACATTATTGAAGTTCAATTTTTCGGCATTTTCGCGAGCCTTTTTTATCATGATGGGCGTCATATCCACGCCGATTACCTTGCCGGTTGACCCAACAATTTCTCTGGCGACAAAACAATCATTGCCGGCGCCGGAGCCTAGATCCAAGACCGTATCTCCTTCTTTTATTTGGGCAAATTCAGTAGGAATCCCACAGCCTAATCCTAAATCGGCGTCTTTATTGTAGCCTTTAATCCGGCTATAGTCTTCCGCAAAAATCTCATGATCGACGGTGCTACAACCACCGACCCCACAACAGGAAGTGGCATTTTCATCTTTGGATTGAAGTGCTATTTCACTATAGATTTCAATGACTTTCGATTTCAATTCTTTGGGCTCTTTCATGTGTAAAGGTTAAAGGTTAAGGGTTAAGGGTCAAGGGTTAAGGGTTTATTGGTCTCTCCGGGAAAACCCATTATTCTATTTTTGTAACTGTTTAGGTGCTCCTATTTTAAGCCTATAAAAAATGTAACTGTTTAGATGCACCAATTTTTAGGTAGAAAATAGGCATTTTTGTGGATGTTGACGTAGGGACGCACGGCTCAAAATAGTGGATACCTAAATAGTTACCTATTTTTTTTTGTAAAAATAAAGAAAATTTACGAAAGACACCCTGAATTTGTCCAAGCTTATAAGATGCTGTCGGTTTGGGGACAGATTTTAGCTGTGCAGTACCGATCTAGTTCGGTTTGGAAGCGGCGACTTCAACTTCATCGCAAGATGGCTTGTAGCTGTCGCAAATACGGTGGACAGAAAATTATGAATGAGTAATTTTCTTTTCATGTTTCTACCTTTCTTTTCGGGAAGCGGCAGGCAGTATTGCTGTGTTGGATGCTATTTCTTGAAAACAAAGCTTTTTTCGGGAGTTTCGACGATTAAAAAGTTACCTGCCAACAGATTTTAGTTATTACAATAGGCAGATAATTATGAATGAGTAAATTTCTTTCTGCATAGCCCCCCTTTTTTTGTTCCTGCTAGTCTCAACCGGTGAAGCTCTCAACCACGAAGTCCGCATCCACGATAGTAATCGGGACGAGTTCTCAACCTAGAGAGCCGAAGGCAAATAACGGTGTAGCGGTGTAGCGGTTTAACGATTTAACGGCTAGGCGGCTAAAAAATCTTACAACTATATCAAATACAGAACAGAACAATCAAAATGGATCGAGCGCCATAGGTGCGGCATCTTTGTAACTGCCAAATATCAAATGATGAAGTAAAAACCCAAGTAAAAACCCAAATCTCTCAACTAGCGCAGCGAATCAACTAGCGAAGCTTGCGAGCGAATCAACCTCTTCAACTAAAAACCCAAACAAAATTCCAAATATCAAATAATGAAGTAAAAACCCAAGTAAAAACCCAAATCGTCTCAACCTGCGAAGCTCTCAACCACGAAATCCAAAGGACGAGTTCTCAACCTAGAGAGCCGAAGGCGAATAACGGTGTAGCGGTGTAGCGGTTTAACGGCTAGGCGGCTAAAAAATCTTACAACTATATCAAATACAGAACAGAACAATCAAAATGGATTGAGCGCCATAGGTGCGGCATCTTTGTAACTGCCAAATATCAAATGATGAAGTAAAAACCCAAGTAAAAAACCATATCGGCTCAACCTGCGAAGCGAATCAACTAGCGAAGCTTGCGAGCGAATCAACCTCTTCAACTAAAAACCCAAACAAAATTCCAAATATCAAATAATGAAGTAAAATCCCTATAAAAAAACCCAAATCGTCTCAACCTGCGAAGCTCTCAACCACGAAGTCCGAAGGACGAGTTCTCAACCAAG
>JALVCY010000536.1 GCA_027009605.1 Saprospiraceae bacterium | reverse complement strand
GCATTTCTTAACCAAAATAGTGGGTATCTAAACAGTTACTATTATTCTTAAAAGTACGCAATGCAAGAAACTAGCGCAAATATAAAAAAAATACCGTATTTTTCAAAAACTCAATCTTTTTTTTCTTGAACTTTTCAACCGGCAGACATCTCAACCTTTCTCAACCAAAATCAAGAATCGAATATCAATAGATTGTTACCGGATATAAAATCCTTCCTTTGTTCTCAAAAGAAATATCTATATTTGCAGCCTTGGACAAAAGCGATAACGTCGTCCGATTGAAGCCTACGTAGAATACAATAGAATGGAAAAAATAAAAGCGTTTTGGAATTGGTTTGATGCACATAAGGATGCTTACGCAAATTTTACCAAACAATACAATAACGATTTAGAACAAATCAATGCCGCTTTGAATAAGATGATTGATCAGTTGCAAAAGGTGTCGGAAGGATTGTTTGTGGAAATCGGTGGGGGAGAAGCTCCTTGGGAACTCATTATTACCCCGCAAGGGGCGAAAGATTTCTTTGCGGATGCGTTTGCCGTAGTTCAGGAAGCCCCGGACTATCCGGATTGGAAGATTTTGGCCACCAAGCCGGCTTATGGGACGGACTTTAGTTTTAGGATGGGGGATGTGGAGATTAGTCCGGACACGGTTCGTTTTATTCCTTTGGAGATGGAAGACCGGCCGGATGATATAGCCATCCGTCTTTTTCATTCCGACTATCAGGAAGGCAAAGCCGGGAATGCGGTGGTGATGGGGATTTATCAAGCTTTGGATAGCTTGCTTGGGGAAGTATCGACGACTTTTGATATTGATTATTTGGAGTTTTCGAGTGCACCGGAAGAAGGGATAAACCCCTTGCCGTTGTCGGAATTAGCAGGCTATATCAGATGGAAGAAAAAAGAGCGTCCACTCTCCGGGGTTCGGTTTCCGGAAGACCAAGTGAGCTTGTTGCAGGGAGAAAATAACGGTAAACCCATCATCATTATAGTGAATCAGCAGCTAAGAAACTATGAATTCAAGACAGAATACCCTTATATCTTAAAGGTGACCTTGTTATTTGATGAAGTAAGCGAAGAAGGGTTTCCGGTGGGTTCGATGGATGCGGTCTATGCCATTGAAGACCAATTGCAAAAGAGACTGGGACAAGAAGCCAATGGCCATTTTTTGGTTACGGAAACCTACGATGGAAAACGAAAAATACATTTTGCCGGCGCTTCAAAGGAAGTACTGGAAACTCAAGTAAATGTACTGAAAAAGGAGTTGAAATCACCCTATACCATTCAGTATGATATTTATTTTGACCCGTTTTGGGTCAGTGCATCAGGATATATGTGATGAAGGAAAGCCGGCATCATTTGTTTCAGTTTAACAGGAGGTACTTTTTGTTGGCTCTCCTCCTTTTTGCAGTGGAAGTGTATATAGCGACTTCCGTAAATGACCATTTTGTACGTCCCTTTGTAGGGGATTATTTGGTAGTTATCTTGTTGTATGTCTTTTTGCGGGCTTTTTGGAATACGAGTGTGCGGCGGGCAGCCTTATCGGTCTTGGTTTTTTCCTATGTGTTGGAGATATTGCAATACTTTAAGTTGGTTGAATTATTGCATTTGGAGCATATTCGATGGGCTAGGATAGTGATTGGGACTTCTTTTGCTTGGGAGGACTTGGTGGCTTACTTTTTAGGTATTGCTACCGTCTTTGTTGTGGAGTCTTTTAGGCCATCTTGATTTTACCGGTTAAATCACCAATTTTTTTTGCGCAAGCACTCACGAACCAAATGGAAATGTGGATAACTTGCGTAAAAAAAGGTATAGAAATTGCAACTGACTGCGTTAGTTAATTGTACTTCAATAAATAACGGTGTAACGGTGTAACGGTATAACGGTATAACGGGTAGGCAGTAACGAAATCTTGCCACTTGAACGCCGAAGGCAATGAACGCCCGAAGGGCAAATTGAACCTGCGAAGCACATATTGAACGTCCGAAGGCCTAGCCTCAACAAAAAAAACAGTAACTGTTTAGGTGCCCCTATTTTAAGGCAAAAAATAGGCATTTTTGTGGATGTTGAAGCTACAATTTTTGAAGCGTAGCTGGGCTACGTGAAAAAATTTTAGCA
>JALVCY010000535.1 GCA_027009605.1 Saprospiraceae bacterium | reverse complement strand
GGGATTTTACTTCATTATATGATATTTGGGATTCTGTTTGGGTTTTTAGTTGAAGAAGTTGAGACGTTCGCCTTCGGCTCTCTTGTTGAGAACTCGTCCCGATTACTATCGTGGATTCGGACTTCGTGGTTGAGTGCTTTGCAGGTTGAGATGAGTAGTGAGAGATGAGTAGTGAGAGATGAGTAGTGAGTAGTGAGAAGTGAGAGATGAGTAGTGAGAGATGAGTAGTGAGAGATGAGAACTCCTAAGAAAGAATTAAATCTGCGAGAATCTGCGGGAAATAAAAATCTGCGAAAATCTGCGGGAAACAAATCTGCGTACATCTGCGGGAAATAAAATCTACGGGAAAAGAAAGTTGATAAAGCTAAATCGCTAAGCCGGCTAGCCAAAAAAATTATTCGGTTACTTTTATGACATCCTTCATCTTATTATTGTCAATCGTCAGGGCTAGGTTGTATTGGGCTAATTTCCAACCTTCTTTGGTGTAAAGTAAGACCCCGCTTCCACGACAAACGCCCATCCAAGTGTCTAATAACTCATCAAACCAAGCGGTTTTTCCATTTGGGCTAAAGTAAATCTTTCTATCTTTTGGTTTGAAAGACCACGCTGAGTCCCGCTCGAAGAAGGGGCGACTCCATTTTTCAAAATCTGCTTTTGTCCAATGCTCGGTGCGGTCAGTACCTAAATAAACCGCATCCTTGGTCATGCTGCCAAAAAAGACTTTTTCGTCGGCGGTCGCTGCGGCATGATGCCAATTGTTGAGCAAAAGATTTATCTCTTGGCGGGCATGAGAAGGGCTAGGCGGTCTCATACAACTGCCTAGCCCTATCCAAATGATGACGAATAGCCAGCGCATTATTTTTCGTTACGATTCAGACAATTCAGGTCTTCAAAAGCTGTTTTTAGTCTGGCGACAAAAGCTTCTTCTCCGGCACGCAACCATTTGCGGGGGTCGTAGAATTTTTTGTTGGGCTTGTCGTCCCCGTCAGGATTTCCGATTTGAGCTTGAAGATATGCTTCATTTTTCTTCTGGTACTCGTTGACGCCATCCCAGAAAGCCCATTGCATATCGGTATCAATATTCATTTTGATGGCTCCATATTCGATGGCTTCACGGATTTCTTCCCGGGAAGAGCCGGAACCGCCGTGGAAGACAAAATTCAAAGGGTTGTCCTTTTCTAATTTGGCTTCTTTTTTTACAAATTCTTGAGAATTTTTCAAGATGATGGGAGAGAGCTTGACATTACCGGGTTTATAGACCCCATGTACATTCCCAAAAGCCGCTGCAATGGTAAAGCGGTCACTCACTTCGCTCAAAGTTTTGTAAGCTTGATAGACTTCTTCCGGTTGGGTATATAGCTTGGAGCTATCAATATCCGTATTGTCCACGCCATCTTCTTCTCCGCCGGTGACTCCCAATTCGATTTCCAAGGTCATTCCGATTGGAGACATTCGTTCCATATAGGCCTTACAAGTCTTCAAATTTTCTTCCAGTGGTTCTTCCGAAAGGTCTATCATGTGAGAACTAAATAGCGGATACCCCCTTTTGGCATAGAATTTTTCACCAAAAGTGACTAATTGGTCAATCCAAGGAAGGATTTTGCGTGCACAATGATCCGTGTGCATGACGACAGTGACCCCGTATGCTTTCGCTAAATTGTGTACGTGGGTGGCCGCTGAGATGGCGCCCAATACCGCTGCCTGCTGATCTTCGTTGGATAAGCCTTTGCCGGCATAGAAACTGGCGCCACCATTGGACAATTGGATAATTACCGGCGAATTGACGGCCGCAGCGGTCTCCATGACTGCATTAATTGAATCCGTCCCTATGGTATTGACGGCCGGAATGGCAAAATTATTTTCGTTGGCATAATTAAATAATTCAGTGACTTCGTCACCAAATAAAACACCGTGTCTAAATCTATTTGTACTCATAAAAAGGTGATTTTAGGTGTATCCGCTTTAGGTGTGTTTATTTTTTGAAAAATCAAATGCCCTAAAACAAGTACATTTTGGTTAAAGCTTGCGCAAAAGTACACCCAACTAGTAAGAAACACAAAAACTTCCGTTACTAATTTCGATGGTGTTATTGGTCGTTGGATCTTTTCCTGTAAAGGCGAAACTTCCTTTGATGGTCTTGGCTGTAGTATCGTGTGCAGTGACGGTAATCGTACCGGTTTCTGCCGAATAGCTGCTGGTAAGCTTAGAATATACGCCCAAATAAGTACTGGCATCCATATCATAAGTCCCCGGTGTGACCGTCTCGGGCATGGAAATTTGGATATTCTCAAAGGTTGATGACTTCACACTTTGGATGACGATGATTCCGGATAGGTTTAAGATATTGGCGACGGTTAAGTCTGATGGAGTGCCGGCAATAGTGGCAGAGACCATATTGGAGCCGCAACCTGACGAGCCACCGCCACCACCACCGGTGCCGCCGCCGCCACCGCCGACATTGCTGGTGGTATCAATATACTTCAAATGGGTAAATTCACCGGCTTCAACCAGCAAAGTATCCAAAAGTGTATCCACCAACATCCCGGAGAAATTTCCCGAAAGGGCATATTTGACTTTATCATTTAGGGTTAAGTGAACTTTTCCGCCTGTACCGGGCAGGTAGGTATATTCTGAAGTGGGGGTTTGGATAACCATATTATTATCCGCATCATCCAAGTCAAAATTCCCTTTTGCCGTTCCCGCAAGGGTAATCGTTACCGTGTTTGATGCAGAAATGCCGTGCAACACAATTTGGTCGGCATCATAATTCATTTCTGAATAACTGGAATCGGCATTCCAAGGAGTTCCTGAAATGGTCGCCTTAAATGAAGTTTTTCTAAAATTATCATCCTGAATATCCTCCTTTTTGCAAGCAGTAAAAAATAGGATGCCCATCGCAAGAATGGAAAGGGTAATCTGTTTTAAAGACATGGTTAATGTATTTGAATGGTAACTGTTTAGCTATCCGCTAATTTTTGTTAGAAAATGCTCTTTTTGCGCTTGTTTTTGCAAAAATTTTCTCACGCAGGGACGCACGGCTGTGCGTCTCTACGTCAACAAACACAAAAATGTCTATTTTCTACCTAAAAATTGGAGTACCTAAATAGTTACTTTGAATGAATGATTGCCAAATGTTTGCTATCTTTAGCAAACAATGACCAAAATTAAGCAATTTTCAGCAATCGAACGCTATATTCCATATCAATAGTGTGAAAAAGTCCGGTTTTGACCAAGATGAATGCTTTTGGAGCAAGTCTTTCTGTGCTAAAAATGAAGGGAAGTTATCGTGGGAATTGCGAAACCGACATAGCCTGCCCCGCCTCCATTTGGCTGCCTTGATTAAGATAAAATTTGAAGGTGCTTAGCATAAATTCGCCTAAATAGTCTATTGCTTCAAATTTCACCTTACTCTGCGTTGCAAATTCCAACGGGACTCGCTATGCCTAGCATTTGGAGCCACATAGGGGAGGCCTTAGTTTAATTACTCAGTTGATGGGTTCACTCTGAAAAGTCATGTAGTATTGTGTTTGATAAAAAAAAGCCGATAGTTCATCAACTATCGGCTTTTTATTTTTAAGTATATCGGTGGTCACATCTCTCGAAGTGATCCTTAACCGTTCATACTCATCAAAAACTCATCGTTATTGGCGGTATTTTTCATTTGGCGCATGATGAATTCTATGGCTTCGTCCGGCTTCATATCGGCTAGGTGCTTGCGCAAAATAAACATGCGGGTCAAGGCTTCCGGCTTCATGAGCAACTCTTCCCGGCGCGTGCTGGATTTGGTCAAGTCGATGGAAGGGAAAATCCGTTTGTTGGCAAGAGAGCGGTCAAGCTGCAATTCCATATTGCCGGTACCTTTAAATTCTTCGAAGATGACTCCGTCCATTTTAGAACCGGTATCTGTCAAGGCGGTCGCTAAGATGGTCAGTGAGCCTCCATTTTCGATATTTCTGGCAGCGCCAAAGAATTTCTTGGGTTTTTGTAGCGCATTGGCTTCTACACCACCGGAAAGTACTTTTCCGCTGGAAGGTGCCACCGTATTGTAGGCTCTCGCCAAACGGGTGATAGAGTCCAAAAGAACCACGACATCATGACCGGATTCGACCAAACGCTTGGCTTTTTCCAGTACCATACCGGCTACTTTTACGTGATTGCTGGCCGGTTCATCAAAGGTAGAAGCGACGACTTCGGCGTTGACGCTACGTTTCATATCGGTGACTTCTTCCGGGCGCTCGTCAATAAGTAGCACAATCATGTAGCATTCCGGGTGATTGGTGGCGATGGCATTGGCTAAGTCTTTGAGCAAGAAGGTTTTACCGGTTTTGGGCTGCGCTACGATAAGTCCGCGTTGGCCTTTTCCGATAGGCGTAAATAAGTCAATCATCCGTACGCCTAGGTCTTTTCTAGTTGCTACTTTTGGCGTAAGCGTAAATTTCTCTTCCGGAAATAAAGGAGTCAAGTAGTCAAAAGGCACCCGGTCTTTTACATCTTTGGGGTCTAGTCCGTTGATGGAAGACACTTTTAACAGGGCAAAGTATTTTTCCCCTTCTTTGGGTGGTCTGACAAATCCTTGTACGGTATCACCGGTCTTTAAGCTAAATAACTTAATCTGAGAAGGAGATACATATATATCATCCGGAGATGTCAGATAGTTGTAGTCCGCCGAACGCAAAAATCCGTAGCCGTCCTGCATCATTTCCAATACGCCTTCTCCTTCAATCACCCCATCCAGCTCTACATTAAACTTGGGCTTTGGGGGTGTCACCGGTGCTTTTTTGACCGGACGTTGTTGTCTTTCGGGGCGATTGGTTTTTTGTTCTCTCTGGTCATTTCTATCGCGGCGCTCGTTGCGATTATTTCTATCGTTGCGATTATTTTTGTCATTTTGATCTGTCCGGTTGGAGCGCTCTTTGATGATTCTGGTAGAGCGGTTGGAGACTCTGGTTGGAATTTGTCTTTTGGTAGGTTGGGGTTTAGGAATTTTTTTATCGTCGATTTTTTGCTCGATTTTGGTCAAGCTATCTTCAAATAATTCCGGTTGCTCCGTTTTTTGCGGAACGCTCTTCTGCTCGGCTTTTTTCTGTTCCGGCTTTTGTTGTTCCTGTTTTTTAGGCTCTGATTTTTTAGGAGCTTGTTTGTTGGATTCCGGTTTGTTTTGGGTTTTGGGGGCTCTAGGCGTTCTAGTATGCCTAGGCTTATCGATTTCGATATCTTCGGTTTTTTTGACGTCAGCTTGTTCGTCTAGGATTTTGAAGATAAGGTCTTGTTTAGGGAGTTTGGTGTACCCTTTGATTTTGAGTTCTTGAGCCAATTGTTTTAGCTCGCTAACAAGCATCTTTTGAAGTTGTGCAATGTCGTACATTTCTGTGGAAAAAATTTTGTTAAATTCGATTGAATTTTTGTGAAGTGAAAAGACCTTTCGGTCAAAAAAGCTAAGAAGTTAAATGAAGGAAAATCTCTAGGTAAGGAAACAGCCACAGTGAAGCCGAAAAGAGATAATCGAGATGTATTTAATTCGTTGGGGCAAAAATAAAGGAAAAATCGGATACAAAAGCATTATCTTTGCAAATAATTTGAATAAAATCCGATTTTATTCATTTCTTGTTGAGAAAAGTGGCAATTTTGCCATCTACGAAGTGCTTTCATAACGCACGACTTCTGTTTTTGTTACAAATTCTTCTGTTTTATGCTAGAAATTAAGTTCTTAAGAGAAAATCCCGATACCGTAAAAGCGGGTTTGCGCAAGCGAAATTATGATGACGATGCCTTGAAAATTGTGGATGAAGCCATCGCCATAGACACCGACCGTCGTCAAAGTCAAACCACATTAGACAAATTGCTCGCCGAATCCAATCAGTCGGCCAAGCGAATTGGTCAACTCTATAGAGAAGGTCAACGGGAGGAAGCGGATAAACTAAAAGCAGAAGTCGCTTCCGCAAAATCCAAAATCAAAGAGTTGGAAGCCCATTTAACGAAAGTGGAGTCGGACTTAGAAAATGTGTTGTTGAGCATCCCCAATGTGCCCAATGAATTAGTGCCTTTCGGAAAAGGAGAAGAAGATAATGAAGTCTTTCAAGATTGGCCGGAGCCTTTGCCGGATTTGGGGGAAGGGGCTTTGGCACACTGGGATTTGGCCAAAAAATACAATATTATTGATTTTGGGCTGGGGGCTAAGATTTCCGGTTCCGGATTTGCTTTGTTTCGCGGCAAAGGGGCGAAATTGGAGCGTGCTTTAATTAATTTCTTCTTGGAAGAAGCCGAAAAAGCGGGTTATGAAGAGATTATTCCGCCTTTATTGGTGAATGAAGCCTCTGCTCGGGGTACAGGCCAAATTCCGGACAAGGAAGGGCAGATGTACTATGCCGAAAAAGATGATTTGTATTTGATTCCAACAGCGGAAGTGCCTGTGACGAATATTTACCGGGATGTGATTCTGGATAATGAAGATTTTTCTATCAAGATGACGGGATATACGCCTTGTTTTCGGAGAGAAGCCGGAGCGCATGGCTCTGAAGTGCGGGGGTTGAACCGGGTGCACCAATTTGATAAGGTAGAGATTGTGCGGATTGAGCACCCCAAAAATTCTTATAAGGTCTTGGACGAAATGCTGGATCATGTACGTGGTTTGCTCCAAAAACTGGAGTTGCCGTACCGGATTTTGAGATTGTGTGGGGGAGATACGGGTTTTACATCGGCTTTGACTTATGATTTTGAAGTGTATTCTGCGGCTCAGAAGCGTTGGTTGGAAGTGAGTTCGGTGTCTAATTTTGAGACCTATCAAAGCAACCGGTTGAAGCTGCGGTATCGAGATGCCAATGGAAAACGTCATTTGGCGCATACCTTAAATGGCAGTGCTTTGGCGTTGGCACGAATTGTCGCGGCGATTTTAGAAAATAACCAGACAGAAGAGGGGATTTTGATACCCAAAGCATTGGTGCCCTACACAAGATTTGAAAAAATCGGCTAAAAACTGCCTTTTGTCGAAAGATTTTGATTAATTTTATCTTTTGATGAACCAAAGGCTTGGTTTTTACTGTTATGTAGTTGGATTTTTCCAACCTGTCTGTGACAGGGTAATAAATAAAAATTTGACACTATGTACATGGGTTTAATGATTATCAGTTTGGTTTTTACGGGTATAGGAATGTATCTGAGTGGCCAACTGAAAAGAAAATTTGCTAAATATAGCCGGATGCCGGTATCCAGCGGGATGAGTGGGGCAGAGATTGCCGAAAAAATGTTGCGGGATAATGGGATTTCAGATGTAAAAGTCACCCAAGTCCCGGGATCATTGACAGACCACTATAATCCGGGCACTAAAATCGTCAATTTAAGCCCCGAAGTGTATCAGGGGCGGAATGTAGCGGCAGCGGCAGTGGCTGCGCACGAATGTGGACATGCGGTGCAACATGCGACATCTTATTCGATGTTACAACTGCGTTCGGCATTAGTGCCCGTGGTGAGTTTTTCTGCAAAGATTCAACAATACCTATTTATGGCAGGAATCTTTATGATGGGGATTATCGGCAATAAGATGTTTTTGTTGATTGCTATTGCGGTCTTTGCGGTAACGACTTTATTTAGTTTAGTGACCTTGCCGGTAGAATTTGACGCAAGTAATCGTGCACTCGCTTGGTTGGACAAATCAGGCATTGCGGTAGGCAAAGAAAATGATGGCGCCAAAGATGCCTTAAAATGGGCTGCCTTAACGTATGTATCAGCAGCATTAGCGGCTTTGGTACAATTGCTTTACTTGGTGAGTCTATTTATGGGCCGACGAGATTAAGCCCTAATTTTGATACCAAACAACAACCAAAACAATATATTATGACGGGAGATATTTCAACAGCACTAACTCAGGCCAAAGAGATGATGGATCATGCCATTGAACATCTGTACAAAGAGTTAAATCATTTACGGACGGGTAAGGCCACGCCCGCTATGTTGGACGGAGTGATGGTGGACTATTATGGTTCGCACACGCCTTTAAAGCAGATTGCTAATATTGTGACTTTGGATGCCCGTTCGCTGTCTATCCAGCCTTGGGATAAATCAGCGGTTGGAGCCATCGAAAAAGCGATTATGGCCAGTAATTTAGGATTGACCCCGCAGAATGACGGAGAAGTCATCCATCTAAATATACCGGTATTGACCGAAGAACGTCGTGTGGATATTGTGAAGCAAGCGAAGCACTTTGGCGAAGAAGCCAAGGTGAGTTGCCGGAATGCTCGCCACGAAGCCTTAGAGTTTATCAGGAAAGAAGTCAAAGACGGCTACCCCGAAGATGATGGCAAACGCCTAGAAAAAAAACTAGACGAAATGACCAGAGAATACGGAAAGAAAATTGATGATATCGTCAGCGCTAAAGAAAAAGAAATTTTGACGGTTTAAGTG
>JALVCY010000534.1 GCA_027009605.1 Saprospiraceae bacterium | reverse complement strand
GCATTTTTGTGGATGTTGAAGCTACAATTTTTGAAGCGTAGCTGGGCTACGTGAGAAAATTTTAGCAAAAACAGGCGCAAAAAGGGCATTTTCTAGCAAAAATTAGCGGGTGGCTAAATAGTTACAATCAAATATCAATCCCCACCAAGCAGACTGCACGGCTTGATTATTCCAAGAAGCGATGATGGCTTGGCTCTTGTGCATATCCTTGGCTAATTCAAAACTCACTATCCCACCGGTACATACATCATTTTTCAAAGGCGCATCAAACAATCGCATGATGACAATACATACAATCAGCACGCCTAACAAGCCGTAAAATCGTTTTTTAGTGGGTTTTGCATTCATCTTAATCACTCCGGTTTAGGTATTGATGACCTTTCGCTTCTTCGACGGAGCGCCCAAGTTAAAAAAAGTTTAACAAACTCCGTCCACCCTTTTCTCTATTTTTTTCGTTTATCCTGTAGTTACCAATGATAATTGGGTAAATCGTTGGGATGATACCTATCTCAATAAGAAAAGTACCAATCACTTACGCAAAAAGTGTAAATTTGCATCCTACACACAAGGACAATTTATAGTTTTAGCTGACTCCCAAAAGTCGAACAGGGTGGTTTGCTCCACATTAAATAAACAAAATGACCAACATGAAAAACCTATTGCTAATTTTTCTTTTTCTTCCTTTTTGGGCGCAAGCGCAGACGGATAGTATCAAATGGCACGCCATGGAGATGATGGTTGTCAATGGGGATACGATTTATTTTGCGTCTCAGTTGGATGATGTAATCGTCACCTCCCCCCGGAAATTTAAGGATAGCCACGAATATGCGCTCTATCAACGCTACAAGAAATACGCCGCAAAGGTCTATCCCTACGCCGTGGAAGCCGTCAAATTGTATCGACAAATGGAAGAGGCCACAGCCGGCAAGTCCAAAAGAAAAAGGAAAAAATACATTCGTAAAACCAGACGAGAGTACAAACCTAAATACAAAAAAGAACTAAAAAATCTGACCCGCACCCAGGGCATGATTTTGACCAAGATGATTGAGAAAGCACTAGACATGCCCATGTACGAAGTGATTAAAAAAACACGCGGCGGGCTCTCGGCCACCTTCTGGAATATTTCCGGCAAAACTTACGGATACCACTTAAAAGAACAGTACAAGGTCGGGCAAGACCACTTATTGGATATTGTTTTAAAAGATTTGGAAGTCAAATATGAAGAGGCTAGTCCCCAATGATTGGCTGCTGTGGAAGGTTGAGGAAGTTGATTCGCTTCGCTAGTTGAAGAAGTTGATTCGCTCGCAGGCTTCGCTAGTTGAAGGAGTTGAGACGTTCGCCTTCGGCTCTCTGGTTGAGACTTGTCCCGATTACTATCGTGGATTCGGACTTCGTGGTTGAGTGCTGCGCAGGTTGAGACGATATGGGTTTTTGTTTGGGATTTTACTTCATTATTTGACATTCGGCGTTCTGCATTCGATATTCTGTTTGGTGGTTGCGCCTGCTTCACCCTAACCGAAAGGCCAAATATTTAATGGTCAATTGATTGTCCAAGTGCTTCCTTTCGTAGTAGGTTTTGATGTCCAAATCGGGATGTACCAAGTCGCCGGCATAGATATCCGAATCTTGCACTACTATGTCCACATCATTTTCTTCGGCCAGTACTTCCAGCGAATATTCGTAGAGTATCGTATTATCTGTTTTGAGATGAACGATTCCCCCCTTCTTTAGTATTTGGCGATACCGAGCCAAGAATGGAGGGGAAGTCAGCCGCCGGTTTGCCTTCACGTCTCTCAAAAACGGATCCGGAAAGGTAATCCAAATCTCGTCAATCTCACCGGGCTCAAAAAAATGTGCTACCTGCTCAATACGACTTCGCAAAAAAGCGACATTCTCCAAACCTTGATCAAGCGCATTTTTGGCTCCCCGCCAGATACGAGCTCCTTTGATGTCCATCCCAATAAAATTACGCTCGGGATACCTTGCCGCCAAAGCCAAGGCATACTCCCCGCGACCACAAGCCAATTCTAGGGTAATCGGATGATTGTTACCAAATTGTTTTTCTGCCCAAAAACCGGGCATATCCACTTCTACTCCATCTTTACCGACCAGCTTGACATCATT
>JALVCY010000533.1 GCA_027009605.1 Saprospiraceae bacterium | reverse complement strand
ATCGGTAGGGATTTTGGATTATTTCCTAAGATTGAAGGAGATTCCTACGACACCTTTGCGCTGAAAATATTTGATTTGTTGCTTGGCTCGATCCGGCGCCCCTTTGGGACGAGTCGTGATGTCCCAAGCATTGACATAACCAAAATCTAAGTCATATTGAAAGAAGATACGATCCCAAAAACTCACCTTCAGTCCCCCAAATACAGAGATACCCAAGCCACTAAAATGGGGGCGGTCATCATTGTACTTACCGAGTAAAGTAGAATTTGTCCAAGTCAATGGAAAGATAGGCCCTGTACCGGTCAAGGCTTGAATGGCTATTTGATTTTTAGGTGTTTGCCAGATGTTGTAGTGTTTTTCGACATTGATTTTAATTAGATTGAAGCCGTCGGAATGCTCCATCTTGAGGAAGTCCTTGTGGGTCATTTTGACTTCTTTATGGTCATAAATATCGGCATACTTTTCAGAATAACTTTTATCCACGTGACCATCCATAATCACCGATTGACCATCAATAGATTGATATTTCATGTGATCCCATCCGGCTGTAAAGTAGATATTGTTTTTCCAATAATAGCCCACACGAAAATTGAATTGGGGAATTGTGATGAGCTTAGGATTGGCATATACCTTAAAGCTAAAAGGCTCCGGCATATCCTTGGCCTGAACATCAAAAACGGTAAATTCATAACCGGGACCGTGATAAGATATCGTGCTTTTACTATACATTCCCCGGTTATATCCCCAGTAAAAAAAGAATTTTTTGGGCGTTTTAGGTGAGTCTATCGCTTGCGCAAAAATGATTTGGGACAAGAATAAAAGGAGCAATAAGGGAGCAAAAAACTTCATCTTTTTTTTTCTGCAAATGTAGGTGGTTTTTTGTTTAATTGCCTTTGGCGTTCAAGGAGTCTGCTCTTGGCTGCTTACCTGTTATACCGCTACACCGCTAAACCGTTGGTTACCTTCGGCGTTCAATTTGTGCTTCGCACGTTCAAATTGCCCTTCGGGCGTTCATTGCCTTCGGCGTTCAATTTGCAAGATTTCTTTATTGCCTTCCCGTTATACCGTTATACCATTATACCGCTAGACCGTTGGTTGCCTTTGGCGTTCAATTTGTGCTTCGCACGTTCAATTTGCCCTTCGGGCGTTCAAATGCCTGCGGCGTTCAAGGGGACGCTCTCTTGGCTGCCTAGCCGTTATACCGTTATACCATTACACCGTTATACCGTTACACCGTTATACCGTTAATTGTTTTTAGCCCTTGGAATTTAGCAAATTCTTAACTTTCTCAACTAGCGCAGCGAATCAACTAGCGAAGCCTGCGAGCGAATCAACTTTCTCAACTAGCGAAGCGAATCAACTTCTCCAACTATCCAAACTTCCCAAACTACAAAAACCACCCATAAGACTTTCAAAAATCAACAAGCTTCTAACGAGTCGTATAAGAAACCGAAAATTTAAATGCAAAATTGTCAATGGGCTTGTCCAAAGCATAGTCACCGTACCTGTAAAATGCGCCCAATCCTAAGCCGATATAAGCTACATTGAGTGTATTTATTTTTAATAGATTATCCAGTTGCAGGCCGGACTCGAAGAAGCCATTTTTCTTTTCTGAAAAGGATATTTGTTGGTGTACTTCCGGGTGTTTTAACCGGCCCCAGCCCATATTATGATGTAGAATAAAATGCGGGCTGAATTTTTTGATATGAAAAAGTGGCCCAAAATTATGCCTAAGAAAGAAGTTGGCATATCGGTCGGATAAAAATTCTTGGGGGCGGGCGGTTTGAAAAAAATCAGCGATGTAATAACTAAATTGACTGTCCCAAATGCCTTCACCTGAGAACAGTAATCCATAGGGGAGGATGCCTTGGCTAATACCTCCTTCAAGCCGGTAGTGTAATTGACCCAAATGGCGAATATCTATGGTTTCCGTAATGGCTGCTTCCAGCTTGTGGTACGGAATGGCATCAGAAAGTAGCCCAAAAGGGGCGTGCTTGAATCCCTTGTCATAACTCAAGAAAAAAATAGGATATGGAGTGCCTTGGCTGACGCGGTCGGTGGCCGTCTCATAGAATTTTTCTGCGAAAGCGTATCTGAAATTAAAAGCCAATTCCGCTTGCCGGTAAGTGCTTGTAACTTCTTGATTATTAGGCTTATACGTGTATTGGTATTGGGGCTTCACTACGGCCTGTGTCCAAGCTAATTTGAATTGTCCAAAGCGAAAAGCTCGAAAATTCAAGGCCAGTCCGTATTGATCTATTTGATCCATTTTAGTCGCAAACCAAGTGCGGGTATCGTACTTGTTGCGCTCAAATGCACGGAGAGTGGAGCGTCCGGTTTCCCGAAGATTATTTTGATAGAGAGCAGTTAGCTTTATTTCCTGTTTTTTGTTGAGTGTCCAGATGATACTGCTCCCATATTTCCAGGCTTTGTCTCCGAGACCATAGCCGGCAAAAGCCCCGAGAGACAGCCGCTTGAATAATTTTTCGTTGGTGTGAAGACTTAGACCGGGGCGGAGATTTTCGTATTTGTTGCTGACGAAGATTTCTTGTAGATCCATGTCAAAAATACCTAGCCCGATTTTGTTGACACTTAGCTTGGACGTCAAATTCATGATGACATCTAGTTTTAGTTTTTGGCCGATGCTATCTACGACTTGGTAGGTCAGGTTTTCTTTGTCGGTCAAAGAATCTATGCGATAAGCTAGCCAAAATGAGTCCGGCTGATGGGCTGCGGACTCCTCCATGATATAGCTGGATACGCTTAGGTCTTTTGGAGTGAAATCCGGAGATAAATTAATATCTTTAAAATAACTCTTTCCGGTTATTTTTAATTGGCCGGCGGTGGTGTCACTAAGATTGGCGTAGAGCTCAAAGCTTAATTTTTTGGGAAACCAACGGGTCTGGTCTATGAACTCATATTCTTGTTGTATCTTAATATCTACTAGGCCGGGGTCAAAGGGGCTGGCGATGACATTTTGGATGGCGTAATGGTTGGTATTGATGTAGAGTAGTCCTTTGAGTGATTGGAAATGCTTGCCTTTGATGGGGCGAAAGGAAATGATAAATGTCGTGTCGATACTTTGAAAAAGGGTATCTTCAATATGGAAGGCATACCATTTTAGGCTTCCCGGGCTGATGGGATTGAGATACTTGGAGTCATAGACCGGGATGAAGTCTTTATAAAAGCCAAAGGGTTGGATATCGGTCGGAAAAGCTGCAAACGAAGGATGTTTGAAGCCCGAGACCTTAGTGGCCAGTACTTTCTCTTCACTAATTTCGGGATAAATGTACCTTCTTTCGGTCACCGATTCCATCAGGAAAAGGAAGCCTCCTTTAAATGTTTGGTTATATTTTTTTAGAGCTTTAGGTTTGATGTGTGGGGCGGGGACAAAGTCATAGGTTACTTTATTGTACGAAGTGTATTGGAATTTTGGGCTGTTTTTGGGATTGTTTTTCTTGCGATTTCGAATGACTTGACGGATGATTGGGTTGGCCGGATTTTCTCCCGGGCGGACGACGACTTCCGTAAGTTGAAAAGGTGACGGCACTAATTGGATGACCATTTTTCCGGATTGATAGGGGATGGTTTGGGATTCATAACCAATAAAACTGAAAGTCAAGCTTTGGACAGAAGCGCTGTCCGCCACGGTGAATTTGCCGTCAATATCCGTAATGTCCCCTTGTGTCGGGTCTCCGTTGTAGATGATGTTGACAAAGGCTAAGGGCGTTTGGTTTTCGGCATCCAGTACGATACCCGTGGTTTTTTGCGCAAGCATCGTTGCCGAAAAAAATAAAAATAGAATCGTTAATCGAATGGCGAATCCGCCTGAAAAATGGATTTTATACACCGAATGAGTTGTTTTATAATTTATTGTTAATCAGTAGTTTATAATTTAAATTTAGGCAAATGTCACTTGTGGCGGCACAAAGTGAGAAGCGTCACCGCCACCTTTGATAATTTCACGTACAATGGTGGAACTAATATGAGAGTATTCCGGAAGGCTGATAAAAAAGATGGTTTCAATTCCTTCGCCAATGATATGATTCAATTGGGAGATGGTTTTTTCGTAGTCAAAGTCGGAAGCGTTGCGTAAGCCCCGAATCAGATATTTGGCTCCGATTTTATTGCAATAGTCAGCCGTCAGGCCTTCAAAAGTATCCACCGTAATCCTTGGCTCATCTTCAAAAACGGCTTCGAGCCATTTTTTTCTTTGCGCAAGCGAAAACAAGGTCTTCTTCTGAGAATTGACCCCTACGGCCATGATGATTTTGTCAAAGAGCGGGAGTGCCCGTCTGGCGATTTCTTCGTGACCTTTAGTAATGGGGTCAAAGGAGGCTGGGAATACGGCTATTTTCACAATTTACGATTTTGTTTATTTATTGTATGAGCCTGTTCTAAAAAGGATTCTTGTTCAATCGTTCAGTTGAATCTCATAACTAGGTGAGTGCCAAAGCTTTCAATTGAACAATTGAACAAAACGTCCAATGAATAAAATTTGGTGGTTTGCAACAGAATGCTTTTCGGAGCCGGCTCACACAAAGAACGAATTTTATCCCCATTGGTTGTCAAGAAGGGCTTGACCGTATTGGTATTTCTGTGACAGGCTGATTTATTCTACGGGAATCAAGAGCGTATCTCTAATGCCTAGAGCAAAAACACCGTACCCGTTTTTGAAGTTTTGGTGCAAAATAACGGGCTCCGCAAACGGGTTGTCGCCGGCATCCCTAGAAATAGACACTGTGCGATCCAGCCGGTAGTAGTCTTCGGTGACACTGAAAAGGTTGACCAGTAAAGAATCTGCACTGCTATAAGGGTAGGCTTCAAGCGAAAGCGTTAAACTTTTTTCCGAAAAAGACTCATCTTTAAAGATAACCCGGCCATATTTCAGCCCACTTTCTTCTACAAAGCTACTTTCTGTATAGAGCGCACCGGAATTGGAGGACGAAGGCGGTTGAATGCCCAATAAGTAAAAGTTCTCACCGGGTTGGTCTGTCATGGAAAAACGCAATTTGTATTTATCCTTTGAATACTGCGCACTTTTGATTGTAGGTTTTTGGGGCATCACTTGGGTGGCCGATACCGTCTCAAAGTTAGGAGCCGATACGGTTAATTCATAAGTCTTGCCCGGGACTAGTGAAAAAGAATGAAGCGGGCGGTAATAGCCTTTATCTGCCCCATCTTCTTCAAAAGTAGTGACCGTTTGTCCATCTTCCGAAAGGGTAATTTCTGCTTGAGATACAGCTGCCGATTCATCATTTTCTAGGGCTCCAACAGAAGCATAAACGGTGACGAGCCGGTTATTGCCTTCGTCTATCCATAAAGCAGTGACCCCCAATTTAGGAGACTGTTTGGGCAAATCTATGGTGGTGGTTTGGTCAAAAAAATTCTCGCAAGAAGAAAAGAAGACAAGCCAACCGAGTAATGCAATTATTTTAAGGTATTTCATGATTTTTGATTTTTTATGGTTTTAAAATTTGAAGCGATAGGAAAAGGCCGGAATAATCGGAAACAAGCTTACCTTTTTAAAGACTTTTTTGCTGCCGCTTTGAGTGTTGTACTCGGTTCCGAGATAGATGAAAAACGGGTTTTTGTGGTTGTAAGTATTATAAATACTAAACACCCATGCGCGCTCGCCCCATCGCTTTTGTTTGATGAATTCGATGCCCAAATCCAGCCGGTGGTAGGCACCCATCCGGAAACTATTTTTCTCTCCCAAGATGTCAAATGCCCGGGTATAAGGATTGCCGTGGTGGCCGGCACTGGTGTATCCCCTGTAAGAAGCTACCGGTAATGAGATGGCATTGCCGGTACCATAAACCCATGTGGCTGAGATGTTTACACGTTCTTTGAGTTGGTGTGAGACGACGATTTCGATGTCATGTCGGCGGTCATATTTGTAAGGAAATTCCTTGCCGGAATTAATATTATCAAATTGGCGCTTGTTCCAAGATAAGGTATATCCGAGCCAACCGGTAGTTTTTCCAAATTTTTTCTGCACCAAGAATTCAGCTCCATAGGCGGTGCCTTCTCCTTGCTCGATTTTGTTTTCCCAAGAGTCTTCAACATTGATAAAGTTGGCTCCTTCTTTATAAGAAACGACGTTATGCATTTTTTTGTAATAGGCTTCTACGCTGATTTCTAAGTGGTCTCGGATGGTCGTTGCTGCGCCGATTGCGGCTTGCCAAGAAGTTTGGGGTTTTATTTTTTGGGTACTCGGTACCCAAAGGTCGGTGGGTAGGCTCAGAGACTCGTTGGTCAGCAAGTTGATGTATTGAGCCATCGTAGCAAAAGATGCTTTAATCGACCAGTCATTATTGAGCAAATAGCGCAATCCGATTCTAGGCTGTGGATAAAAATATTGAGCCTTTTTTTCTTTAAAGCCGGAAAGATGTACGCCTAGATTGGCTTGGAGTGCCCCCCATTTGATGTCATCTTCAAGGTAGCCGTAGAATTCATGAGAAAAACGTTGGTCTTGGCCGATATCAATGTGGAATGGGTCTGAAGAGCCCTGTTCTTGAATCGTAAATGCACCCGGATGATAGGTGTGGTAAGTGTTGCCTATCCCAAACCGGATGTAATGGTTAGGGGTTGGGATAAAATCAAAGTCTATTTTTCCGGCCCAGTCATAAATGCCGGAGAAATAGCGGGCGTCAAGTTGAAAAAGATCACTGCTATCTTTTTCTTCTTCTCCGGCTACAAAATCAAACTTGAACCGGCTGTGGGTGAGTGTCGTATTGGCAAATAACTTCTTGGAAATCTGATAGTTCCAGCGGAGTGCCGTGGTGATATTGCCCCAATCGATTCCGGCTTTTTCGATAAAGTAATCTCCATTGGAGCTCTTATCTTTGATATTGGTGCCAAATACATCGGAGCCGGAATAGGCGCTCAAAAAGATGCGGTGTTTGTCATTGATTTTATGATTTATCTTGGCGTTTAAGTCATAGAAATAGAGTTTCATTTTTACTTCTGTTCCGCCGGATTTAGAGGCTGCTTTGATAAAGGGTTTGGCAATCAGGTCGGCGTAGGTGCGCCTTCCGGAAATCATAAATGAAGTCTTATCTTTGATAGGGCCTTCCAAAGTCAGACGGGAAGAAATCAAACCGATGGAGCCTTCGCCATGAAATTCTTTGTTATTTCCTTCTTTCATATTGATTTCAATCACGGAGGATAGGCGACCTCCATACCTGGCAGGAAATCCACCTTTCGTCAAAGTCACATTTTTGATGGCATCCGAATTAAAAACAGAAAAGAAGCCTAACAAATGGCTTACGTTATAAACCGGCACGCCGTCCAGCAAAACCAAATTTTGATCCGGACTCCCCCCGCGTACGTACATTCCGCTTTGGCCTTCGCCACCGGATTGGACACCGGGCAACAATTGCAAGACTTTGAGTACATCCACTTCGCCGAGTAAAGCCGGTATCTTTTCGATTTGCTCTACCGGCACGGAGACTTGGCTCATTTGGGTTTCTTTTTCGATTTTTTTCGTTTTTTCGGCAACGACGACCACTTCTTCTATAACAGAATTAGGCGTAAGCGTGAACTGAAGGGTCGTGTCTCGATCTAGTACAAATTTGTTTGTAACCGGCTGATAACCAATGTATGATGCAATGAGCTCGACTTCACCTTTCGGCAATGTCAGGCTATAAAATCCATAAGTATTGGACGTGACACCTGCACCGGAATGGGCTTCAAAGAGATTAGCGGCGATGAGTTTCTCACCTGTTTCGGAGTCATCAAAGTAACCACTAATGGTAAAGTTTTGAGCCTTTGCCGAGTAGCCGACCAAGATGATGAGTAAAGAAAGTAAAAGTGTTTTCATTGTTTTTTATTCAATCTAAATGGATGAAAAATATAGACATCAAACCAGAGAGTGGGTTGTTTGTCTTACGACAAAATAGCGTGCTTTATCCGTTAGTTATTGAACTTTAAGAAAACTTTAACGGCCTTTGCTATTTTTGTGCAATATTTGGAAGACGGTGTAAAATGAAATAAGTTACACAAGTTTGGCCCCATAGCTGCAACGGCAGTTGAAACAGCCGTTACCTTCGATATGGAAAACTGTTCGGGGAGTTGGTAGCAGCAAAGTTAGATTTAAGATTGCAGAATTAAGAGACGTAGTGAAAAGGCACGCCTTTTCACATCAACAAAGTTAAGATTGAAGATTGCAGAATTAAGAGACGTAGTGAAAAGGCACGCCTTTTCACATCAACAAAGTTAGATTTAAGATTGCAGAATTAAGAGACGTAGTGAAAAGGCATGCCTTTTCACATCAACAAAGTTAGATTTAAGAATGCAGAATTAAGAGCCTTTTCACATCAACAAAGTTAGATTTAAGAATGCAGAATTAAGAGACGTAGTGAAAAGGCACGCCTTTTCACATCAACAAAGTTAGATTTAAGAATGCAGAATTAAGAGTGGAGAAGTGGGGAATAGCCCCCGTTATAGCTCTTG
>JALVCY010000532.1 GCA_027009605.1 Saprospiraceae bacterium | reverse complement strand
TTTGGGGGCTTCATCCGTCTGTTTTTGGACAAATACCGTCACATCCAAATTCAAATAAGGCTTCACTTTTTCCCGAAAGGGAATCACAAACTCAGGCTGTACCCAAGAATCTAATACTTCCGGCCCTTCGTCATCTACTTTTTCAGCTACTTTTTCAAGCTGTTCTCTATCCCAGTAATTGTAAGGCGACTCCCGATAAAACAGACTAAAAGTAAAAATAATCCCCCCTAAACCCAGCAACAAAAGGAAAAATTGATTGAAAGCCCCCTTTTTATAACGCATAATCTGCTTCGAAAAACTCTTGGCAGACAGCTTCGGTATAATCGTACCACCTTTGTAAAAATCGGCCTTCTGTCTCTCCCCAAATTCGCCTTCCCGGGATGGCGTCATCAACGGGACGACATGGTTTGAATCTATTCTTAACAAACCAATCCCCCATTTGAGACATTGCCGTTTGAGTTCGTCGTAGTATTTGTTGCCATAATCCGGAAAAATGGATGAGTCAAACGCAATCCACTGCTCATCAACCGCATACTGCCGAAATTGCTCTATCGAATAGATATACCGATATCGCCGCAAACGGGACAAAACCAGCCATAACAAACCCATCGAACCAAACATCGTCAAAAATATGATGCTCCAAAAGGCATACGGATTGCCATAGTATGGCTTCAAATATTGACCAAAATACAAAAAGGCAATCAATAGCCCCGTAAACAAAAATGCTACTGAGACCGTGTCCCAAAAAAGTAGCCGGGTCAACTGACGGTATCGTATTTCTTCTTCTTTGGCGACCGATGTGGCTTCTATGGTAGCCACGAAATACTTTTCGTCCACCAACTTAAACCGAATCAACCCATCGGCGATAATCCCCGACTTGGTCACCTGCCCGGTTTTGGCTTCAAAAAAACCATCCGGATGCCGGTCTCGATAGCGATAATACTCTCGAAGATATTTGATGGCTCGGCGGGCTATTTCTTTTTCGGTTAAATACATTAAATCGGCTTTGTGGATTGTACTTGCTCAAACAATCTGATGGTTTCGACCGCTTCCCGGACATCATGCACCCGAAGAATCTTTGCCCCCTGCTCCAAGGCGACCCAATTCAACGCAATAGTTCCCGTCAAGGCTTCTCCGGGAGATACACCTAACAGGTTGTAAATCATAGACTTACGCGAAAGCCCTACCAAAATCGGCGCTTCTAGCATCTTAAAGACATGAAGTCGATTCAGCAATTCATAATTTTGCGTAAGCGTCTTACCAAATCCAAATCCGGGATCCACCACAATATCGACCAGCCCCTGCTTGCGCAAAAAAGTGATTTTCTCTATCAAAAAATCCAAGACTTCCAAGGCCACATTTTCGTAATCGACCTGCATTTGCATATTTTCCGGACGCCCGCGCATGTGCATCAAAACGTAGGGCACCCGGTGCTCAACCACAACATCCAATAACGCCGAATCTATAGACCAAGCCGAAATATCATTGACCATCGACGCACCGGCCTCTATGGCTTTTTCGGCTACGAGCCCACTCACCGTATCTATCGAAATCACCACATCCGGATACGCCGCATGTATCTGAGTAATAACCGGCACGACTCTATCCATCTCTTCTTGGGGGTCAATAAGTTTAGCGCCCGGCCGGGACGACATGCCGCCCACATCTATTATCCGGGCTCCCTCCTGGATCATTTTCTCTGCTTGCGCAAAAGCCGAAGCCGGACTCAAGTATTGCCCACCATCCGAAAAGCTATCCGGTGTCACATTGAGTATGCCCATGACGACGGGGGCGTCGAGCATAAGCAATCTTCCTTTGCAGTTGAGCGTCGTAGGTTCGTGAAACATGCCGCAAAGATAGTTATTTTGTGGGTATCGAAGGATGAATTAGCTCCCCTTCAGCTATTGGAGTTCAAATTGTCCTTCGGACGTTCAAATTGCCCTTCGGGCGTTCAATGTCCTTCGGACGTTCAAGGGAACTCGCTCTTAGCTGCCTGCTCGTTAAACCGTTGAGTTGGCACCTAAAAGTATTGTGCTGTAATACTGCCAAATTTTATTCTGTGTGGAGATTTTGTTCAATCGTTCAACTGTTCAACTGTTCAATTGAAACCGCTGATAATCAACCTATTGGAGTTCAATTTGTCCTT
>JALVCY010000531.1 GCA_027009605.1 Saprospiraceae bacterium | reverse complement strand
ATTAGAGGGTATGATTTTGAAATTCTCAATATCGAAATCAGGATGGAAAAAGCGATTAAACAAAATCACGCCTTGCACGCCACTATTAGCGACCTTACGGACAAAAGCGGCCAAATCCGCAAAATAGTAAGACATTTTTACAGAAATGGGCAGCTTGGTTTCGCTCTGTACCTTCTTAATGATATCGAGATAAGTCTGCTCAATCTGTGAACAATTTTTCTCAAAATCCGAAGGCATGATAAACATATTCAACTCAATGGCATCAGCTCCTGCTTGCTCCAATTTCTTGGTAAAAAATGTCCATTCATGGGCACTCGTACAATTGATACTTGCGATAACAGGAATATCAATCGCCGCCTTAGCAGCCTTCAAATAATCCAGATAATCATTCAGATTTTTATCACGGATCTTATAATCGTAGTAATCCAAAAAGCCATCGCTCTCTTTTCCTTCTCTGACGATACTTTCATACTCATGCATGATTTCTTCTTCAAAGAGTGAACGGATGACGACCGCTCCTGCACCGGATTTTTCAATTTTCTTCAAATTCGGAATCCGAGTTGTCAAACCCGAACTACCAACCACAACGGGAGACTTTAGCTTCAATCCCAAGTAACTTACTGACAAGTCCATATTCGGTCATTTATGTTAAAACCGAAGCAAAAGTAGCGTATATTCCAAATAAAAAAAGGACTTGTGAACAAATCACAACCCCAAGTGACTTATGTCATTTTGTCTAACAAAGAAACGGCAGATTGGGGTAAACACATCATGTTATAGACCAACTATTCATGTTGCTCGCACTTACGTAACACACTATCAATCAATAACTTATAAAACCGATTTACATAATTAGATGAAATCTAAATAGAACGAGACAAAAAAGAATGACAAAAGTCTTTCTTTTTGGCGGAATTAGATGAGAATTATTTATTGGCTAACTTACTAAAAGAAAGCATACCGAAGCCATCAAGCTAAAGACCATGCAATTTATTGAGTCTCCCCCCGGCGACAAAAGGCCAAAACGTGCTCCGGAATTTCTAAACCGGGCTTCAAATCGGAAGCAGAAACAGGCTCTCCATAGACCTGCTTTACAGGAATCTGTCCCGCCCAATAATCTAAATCCAAATCTTTTTTATGCTCGCTATTTGGTTGGTCGGCGATTTTTGCGGAAGCGGATTCTATTTTGATTTCTAATACACGGGTCGCCAGTAACTCCTTATCGTTCGGTGTCCGGCAATGTGCCCATCTATCGGACACAAAGTGATTGACAATGGTTTTTAGGCCTAATAGTTTTTCCTCCGGATTTGTCAATTCTTTAACTTTCCCGAAAACCACAACCGAACGATAATTAACAGAGTGATGAAAAGCGGAGCGGGTCAATTTCAGCGCATCCAATAGCATCACACTCAGCGTTATCTGCCCCGCATCCATCAAGGCTTGGGTCATCCGGTTTTGATGGGAGCCATGTATATAAAGGTATTCGCCCTTACGGCCAAAATTAATAGGTTGCACCATCGCCCGGCCTTCATAGATAAAAGCGATGTGGCAAATTTCAGTTGCATCCAAAATAGCATGGATGGTCTTTTTGTCGTAAGCGGCCTTCTTGTGTCCCCGCTTGACCTGATTGAGTTTTGTCTTTTTGTACTGCATCAAGGCTTTGATTTTTCTGAAAACAAAGATAAGGGATCTTAGGTATCGATAGTCCGATGGAATAGGGTTTGTACTTTCCAAAAGTTTTAAACTTTCAGAAAGTTTTCGACAATATCCCTATAATCTACTGATTCTAAATCAATTACAAGCAATAATTTGAAGACATTTAGTTGTAATTATTATTTTTTTTGTAAATTGCCGCCGACTTCCCCCATCCTGCACTGCTCGTTCCCCTCAAGCAGATTGCAAAAACATTTTTTTTTATCAAATGAAACAGTTTACAATGAAAACGAAGAACTTCTTCTTGGTTTTAGTCCTTGCCGTGATGGTGCTGAGGATTAATGCCCAAGTCAATCTGTCTTGTCCGGCAGATTTGACAGTTAATTTACCCAGTGGTCAAACCACGGTTGCCGTCAGTTGGACGGAACCCACCGCCACCACCACCTGCACAACCGGTGGCGCAGATTGTAGTCAAGTCCCTACATCCATTCCTAATTTTATGTATATGGGGGAATTTGGTGGAAGTCATATTTTTTGTTCCGGCACTAATAATTTTACTTGGCAGGAGGCTAAAACTGCAGCAAATCTGGCAGGTGGCCATCTATTAGTAATTGATAGCCCGGCCAAAAATACGTTTGCACAAAACGCTCTAGGTGCCAGCTTTGGCTGGATAGGTTATACCGACCAATACTCCGAAGGCTTTTGGGACTGGGTGGCTCCGCCTAGTCAATCCTATACGAATTGGTCAGCCGGTGAACCCAATGACCAAAGCCCTAATGGAGGGGGAGCAGACTTTGCGGTAATAAAGAAAAGCACCGGAAAATGGTACGATCGCAATGGCAATGAAACCCACGAATTTATTATGGAAATTGATTGCCCTTCAGGGGGTAACAACTCCACCGTCCAAATTAACCAAACCCAAGGCGCATCCAATGGTAGCTTTTTTCCGCAAGGGAGTCATACCATTCAGTATCAAGCAAGCGATGATTGTGGAAATACCGCTAACTGTAGTTTTGTAATCAATGTGTCCGGTGGCACTTCTTCGGGGCTAGGCTCTGTAGGTGATTTTGTATGGAGTGATAATAATGGCAACGGGATACAAGATGCCGGAGAACCGGGCTTGCCAAATATCTTTGTGATGTTGACGGATTGCCAAGGCAATTGGAAGGCACAGACAACAACGGATGCGTCCGGGGCGTATAGCTTTTCGGACTTAGTACCGGGGTCTTACAAGATTAAGTTTGTGGCACCGGATATGGTGGTGTCGCCCACCCATGCAGGAAATAACACGGATATAGACAATGATGTGAATCAAGGGTGGACCGGATATACGGATTGCTTTTCTATTGCAGCCGGACAAAACCGGACGGATATTGATGCCGGATTCAAACCCACCGGAAATGGCTGTGATGTAGCGATTACAGCGGATATTACCAATATCATTTGTGCCAACAATAACACCCCCAATAATCCTAATGATGATGATTTTACTTTTGATTTGACCGTATTGACCGGTGCCGAATGGGGCTGGGTTGGCGGTGGTGTGAATACGGATATGTCCTCTGCACACCAGACTCAACACTTTGGCCCTTATCCGATTCAGGCGGGTCAAGTATCCTTCACCATCGTGGACAATGACAATTCCTTATGCACTTTTCAAGTGAATGTCAACCCGCCTGCAACGTGCTCCAACGGCGGTACCGGCAATGGCTCTGTCGGTGATTTTGTTTGGAGTGATAACAATGGCAATGGGATACAAGATGCCGGAGAACCGGGTTTGCCCAATGTCTTTGTGATGTTGACCGATTGTGCCGGCAACTGGATGGGGCAGACCACAACTGATGCTTCGGGGGCTTATGCTTTTATGAATTTAGTGCCGGGGTCTTACAAGATTAAGTTTGTGGCGCCAAACATGGTGGTGTCGCCGACCCATGCCGGAAATAATACGGATATAGACAACGATGTGAATCAAGGGTGGACAGGTTTTACGGATTGTTTTACTATCGCTGCGGGACAAAACCGGACAGATATTGATGCCGGATTTAAACCCAATAATGTGCCGCCGCCGGTGACCATTTTAGACCCTAACACCCAGCCCAAATTTGTCAATCCATTGCCCATTCCAAGTATTATGCAGCCCGCTTACGACCATCACTACGAAGTGGATATTGTACAATTTGATCACGATGCCGGATTGATAGATCCCAATACGGGGCAGAGTCTTACGACAAAAATGTGGGGATACAATGGAGAATTTCCCGGGCCGACCTTTGTGGTCAATTCCAATGAAGCCATTACGGTCAAATATAATAACGAATTGGTGGATGCCAACGGTAACGTATTGCCCCATATCTTGCCGGTGGATACGACCATACACTGGGCGAGACCAACCGGCTATCCGGCTTCGGGCATACCGATTGTGACCCACTTGCACGGTGGGCATACCGAAGCGGCCAGTGATGGTTATCCGGACGCTTGGTACACCCCCAATAACGGTCCGACCGGCTCCCAATTTGTAAAGCGAAATTACACCTATGACAATACCCAAGAAGCAACACTTCTATGGTATCATGATCACGCCGTAGGAATTACCCGTTTGAATGTATATGCCGGTTTGGCAGGAGCTTACATTATCCGGGACAACCGGGAAAATCTTTTGAATTTGCCGAAAGGCGACTATGAAATTCCTTTAATTATTTCTGATAAATCCTTCTATTCGGATGGTTCTTTGTATTATCCTTCTACACCGGAAATGCCAAATCAACCGGATCCTTCTATCCTTCCGGAAATGTTTGGAGATATGATTTTGGTGAATGGGAAGGTGTGGCCGGTATTGGATGTCGAGCCGAGAAAATACCGTTTTAGGGTGCTAAATGCTTCTGACTCAAGGTTTTATAACCTGATGCTGAGCAATGGAATGCCGTTTACGATTATTGGGACGGATGGTGGATTTATAGATCAACCTATCACCAAAACAAGTATGGTTATGGCTCCGGCTGAGCGGTTGGATATTATTTTAGATTTTTCTGATCCTGCACTTTGGGGGCAGACGATTGTTATGAGCAATGATGCCAATACTCCTTATCCCGGTGGGAATCCGGTGGATGCTGCGAATGCGGGTAAGGTAATGGCTTTCAGAGTCAATCAACCGTTGGTCGGAGTGGATAATTCGTCTGTGCCTACTACTTTGCGGACATTGCCCAAGGCGCCTACTCCGGTACGCACGCGTCAAGTCACCTTAAATGAAGGCATGGATGCACTCGGTCGTCTAAAACCCATTTTGGGAACAGTAGAAGATGGCATCTTGAATTGGACAGATCCAATCACCGAAAACCCACAGGTGAATGAGCCGGAAATTTGGGAAGTCATTAACTTGACCGAAGATGCCCACCCGGTACATTTGCACCAAATTTTCTTCCAAGTACTCGACCACCAAGCTTTTGATGTGGCCGCCTACAATGGTACACCGGAGTCGATTGTACGGTTGGGGCAACCCATTCCCGAGCCGGGTTATTTTAAAGATACTTATAAGGTGATGCCGGGAGAGATTGCCCGATTTGCAGTGAATTTTGACCTGCCGGGTCTTTATGTTTGGCATTGTCATATTTTGTCTCATGAAGACTATGACATGATGCGTCCGTTGTATGTGGGGGACTGTACGGCTCCGACGAATACGCCGACTCCTTTAGAATTTATGCACTGCGGTTCCGGCACACAACCGGGTACAATTGGAGACTTTGTGTGGGTGGACAACAATGCCAATGGCATTCAAGATGCCGGTGAACCCGGATTGGCCAACACCTTTGTAATGTTGACCGATTGTCAAGGAAATTGGCTCAATCAAAGCTATACAGATGCAAGCGGTCACTATTCATTTGATAATCTTCCGGCGGGGGATTATAAACTTAAATTTGCACCGCCGGTCGGCTATTTTGTTGCTCCGACTCATGCGGGGAATAATCCGGATTTGGATAATGATGTCAATCAAGGATGGTCAGGTTTTACGGATTGCTTTACCCTTTCGGCAACGAGTGGGCGTACGGATATGGATGCCGGCTATATTTCCGTTTCCGGAAAAGTGGGCACGGCTGCGATACTGG
Organism: Saprospiraceae bacterium; assembly: GCA_027009605.1. Classification (GTDB taxonomy): domain Bacteria; phylum Bacteroidota; class Bacteroidia; order Chitinophagales; family Saprospiraceae; genus HyVt-613. Next base: position 2,728 of record JALVCY010000531.1, on the reverse strand, counting down.
ATTTGAGTCTGGAACAAAAATCCGGCATTGCTCAATTACAATGGGCAAATAACACCGGAGAAGAAACCGAATATTTTATGGTACAGCGCTCTTCGGATGGTGTCAATTTCAAGACCATCGCACAAGTAGAAAGTCAATCATTTGGCGGTACGACCACTTATAATTTTGATGATTTCCATCCGGTGGAAGGGAGAAATTATTATCAAGTAGTGGCCATCACCCTTGCGGGAAATAGTATGGCCTCCAATCGGGTGAACGGAATATTTGACAGTCGAAAACAAGTACGGATTTTCCCGAATCCGGCAGATAACAGGGTGAATATAGACTTAGCGCCATTTGAGGGGCAGGCTGTGAGTTTGGTCATTACGGATGCTGTAGGAAAAGTCGTTGAGCGATTGGAATTAGAAGCCCCTAAAGGCTTGACAATCATCTCATTAGAAGAAATCCCTAGTGGATTCTACCAAGTCCGTATCACCGGCGAAAACGGAGATTCGATTGCCAAAAAATTGGTCATCGAAAAACCTTAACGCAATATAATTTGAAATAACATGAAGACATCCGGCTTGACCGGGTGTCTTTTTTTTTCCGCCAAATAAATTTGGCGCTACCAACCTGCCAAATAAATTTGGCGCTACCAACCTGCCAAATAAATTTGCTATTACAAATAAAAAAAGAGCGAAACCAAGGCTTCGCTCTTTTTTTTAATACTCCGGTTAATCGCCCTTAATTTTTCATAAATTGAAGCACTTCACCGGATGAAAGCCGTAGGTAATAAACACCACTTTCTAAATTATGTACATCAAATTGAATGGTCTCCATTCCTTTTTGCATGAGTTTCTCTTGGTGCAAAACTTCCTTGCCTAAGACATCATAAATAGCGAAAGTAACCGGCTGCTCTTCTAAAGAAATCATCTCCAAAAACAGAATGTCTTCTGCCGGATTCGGATACAACGTTTTTGGTAATTCCATCTTAGCGGAAGCCATCAACGGAGTCGGTTGACTAGAACTACAAGATAGCTCCACGATATAATTTTTCTCCACCCACTGATTGACTAAAGACCAATTTCCATTCCAGAAATTCATCATGGCATAGTCTCTATCCTGATCATTACCGTCTTCTAACTTATTGATAGTCAAGTTATTGCCATCTTGCCAAACCAATTCTCCTTCAACATTAGCATCCGACAAACCAATAAAGGAGTAGCTATTAATGTGCGTCCGCAAAAATTCATTTTCTGCTTCAGAATTAATAATCGCTAATTGCCCGCCAACAGCCACAGCCAATTGACTGGCAGCACTCCACGATTCTTTATTGTCAGACACGAAGTAATTATGCCCTCCAAAAGTACCTAAAAATTGATAACCGGCTAAGGAAGTTGGACAAGAAATATTAGAATTAGAAACAGTTACCGTAAAGGAACAAGTCTCACTATTTCCACAGGCATCCGTCAATACATAAGTGATAGTAACGGGCATATTATCGGGCTCAAAATAACTACCATTCACCGGCCCGGCCGTTTGGGTAATTGTAATATCACTATTAGAGCAGGTAGTTGCCGCTGTCGGCTCATTCCAAGTAACAATAGTGGCTCCGCTCGCTTCCAATAAGATATCATCCGGACAAGAAACAACCAAGTCGCTGGTTTGACAATCGACTTCCATAATCATTTTACGCTTGATTACTTCCGTATCGAAAGACCACTTTCCGTCCCAAAAATCTATTAATCCAAAATCTCTTTGGGAATCATTCAAGCCACACCAATCACAATCAGAAAGATTAGAATAAGCAAGAGCATTGCCGTTAATCCATTCTAAATTTCCTTCCGAGCCCTGGTCATTTAAACCAATATGCAGCATCTCGGAAATATTATCTTTCAAGAAGGTATTTTCAGCGGCATCATTGATTACGGCCAAATAGCCTCCATTGGTTTCCGCCAAGCTCTCATTCTCCAACCAAGTCCGCTCCACACTCGATACAAAATACTTATGACCATTGTACTGACCAAGCAAAGTGAAATCAGGATAGGAATTCGGGCAACCGGAAAAAGCGGGTTCTACGGTGACATTAAAATTACACTCTTCTTGATTTCCACAATCATCATTGATGCTATAACTTATCATAACCGGTTGATTATCAACACTAAAATAGCTACCATTCGCCGGCCCGGCAACTTGAGTAATATGAATATTATCTGGATTACACGAGGTCGTGGCGGTTGGCTCGACCCAAGTCACCACAGTCCCGCCACCGGCGTTCACGTGAATATCATCCGGACAAGTCACCGTCAAGCTGGTGTTATTAGTCGCTTGGCAGTCCAATTCCATAATCATCTTTCGAGCAACGTTTACCTTGTCGAAAGACCATTTTCCATCCCAAAACAACATCAAACCATAATCATGTGCCGCATCATTTAGCCCACACCAATCACAGTCTGACAGATTAGAATAAACCGGGCTCTGCCCATCATGATCCCAAACCAAGTTTCCTTCAGACTGTCTGTCAGTTAACCCAATGTGCACCATTTCAGAAATATGATTTTGAATAAAGCTATTTTCGTCCGCATCATCAATTTGTAATAGATAGCCTCCATTCGCTTGCGCCATATTATTATTTTCTAACCAAGTATTTTCATCTTCCGACAAAAAATACTTGTGTCCATTGTACTCGCCAAGAAAGGTAAAACCGGAAATATTATCCGGACAATTACCGGTATTCACATTCTGTGGA
>JALVCY010000530.1 GCA_027009605.1 Saprospiraceae bacterium | reverse complement strand
GCATTTCACCGATAAGCAAAATGGCTTTTTTCCCGCGGATATCTTCAATTAGGCCGGTGGCTCCGCTTGCGCGAAATTTTGCATAGCCCCCAACTTCTAATTTTTTTATTTCTTGTTGAGTCTCTTTGGCATGATAAATTTCGTCATTGAGCTGTCCTACTTCTTGGGCTATTTCTTTCCGTTCTTCTTTTATTTTTTTGGCTATTTCCTTGGCCTTTTCGATGTTTTTTTCTTCTCTCAATTGGCGGATAAGCGCTTGAATTTCCCGGTTGGCTTTTCCGGCTTGCTGGAGGTCTTTTTCTTTGGCTTCCAGCTTTATCTTGCGCCGTTTATAGTCCAAATCTCCTTTCATATTGCTATAGGATTTGACCAATAAATCGACTTCTTTTTCTTTTTCCGAAAGGCGCTGCAGACGCTCTTCTAACTCTATTTTCTCCCGTTGAAGGGCGATGAGCAAGTCATCCGTTTCCCGTTCGTTCTTACCGGTTCGTTTGCGAGCATATTGCAGGATTTCGTCGCTCAAGCCACTGGATTTGGCAATTTCAAAGGCATAGGAGCTACCGGGTTGACCTATTTTCAGGCGATAGGTAGGAGTCAGATTTTCTTTATCAAACACCATCGCCCCATTTAATATCCCCCGGTTTCTGAAAGCATAAATCTTGAGATTAGGATAGTGTGTGGTGATGACGCCCATTACTTTTTTGCGATTGAAAGCCCGAAGTAAGGATTCGGCAATGGCGCCCCCGATTTTGGGGTCTGTTCCGGAGCCAAATTCATCAATCAACACCAAGGTATGTTTGTCGGCCTTACGGATAAAATTATTCATATTGCGCAAGCGGGAGCTATAAGTACTTAAGTCTTCTTCTATCGACTGTTGGTCTCCAATATCTGTAAATATCTTGCGAAAAATACCAAATTCGGCCATTTGATCGACCGGCACCAACATACCGGATTGTACCATCAATTGGAGCAGCCCCACCGCTTTCATGGTGATGGACTTACCCCCGGCATTCGGGCCGGAGATGACCAAAATTCGATTTTGCCCCAACAAGGCCAAATCAAAAGCCACCGTTTTTTTATTGAGCGCTTTATTTTTCAAGTACAATAACGGATGTAAGCCTTGGTAGATTCCCAACAAGGGCTTGTCCTTTACAATCGGCTTAATGGCATCCATATTGAGCGCAAGCGACGCCTTCGCCTGAATGACATCCAACCGGATAATCGCCCGTTGATAAGCCAAAATATCCGGTATGATTTCACGCAAGCGGGTACTCAAAGCCTGCAACAACCGGTAAATCTCCTGCTTTCTTTGGGCGATTAAATCATAAATATCATTATTGATCATCATCACCGCTTCCGGCTCCACAAATACCGTCCGCCCCGTCGCCGATTCATCATGGATAATCCCCCGGACTTTGCGTTTATGCTCCGCAGGAACCGCCAAAACACGTCGCCCATTTCGATAACTTTCTATCGAATCTGCCAGGTGGCCGGCCTTCCGTTGCTCAGCTATGACCTTGCGGAAAACACGGGCTAGCTCCAACTCTTTGCTCTCCTTTCGACGGTGGATAACGAGTAGCTCAGGGGACGCATCCGGACGTATATTCCCTTCATTATCAATGACTTTGTCAATATCTTTGATTAATTGCTCATCAAAAGGTAAGTCTTTAAAAATATCCCAGAGCACCGGGTAAGACTCCCTTCTATCCTTCTTAAAATACTTTAAGATGGCTGCTATGATTCGCAGTGTATTGGTTATTTTCCGAAAGGCTTCAATGGACAGGACATAAGACTGAATCGCCAGCATTTCTAAATCTTCATCCGCCAACTCATAAGAGGACACCGGCAAAAGTTGATTTTGCTCCATGCCTAACTTATAGCTATCCACTTCTTCTAATTTCAACATGATATCGTCAAAATCCGTGGAAGGCATCAGTTTTTGACACTGCTCCGCTCCTGCTTCACCAAAACATTTTTTGGCCAACAACAAACGCAATTTGTCGTATTCTAATTTTTCAAATAAATCTGCCGGATCAATAATCATCTCTTCCATTTAGGCTACAAAGTTGCAATATTTTTGGGGAATAGTAAAGCACTCATCCAAAACAACACTTTGGGGGGGCAAAAGGATGCAATTTTTCTCTTTGATGTCCATTTTATAACCGGGCACAAGGAGTTAACTCCAAAGGCCCCATCACAATAAAAAAAATAGTTTTTCTACTGTATCAAAAGTATTTCTCAGAATATTCTTCGTCAAACTCTTTCTTTCAAGATATTTGTTATAACTTTGCGACTGCAAACTGTTAATTTTTATATACCGAGACTATTTAGCCGATGGAGCCTGTATGTTTGACAGCTTATTTTACCATCTGTCAAGGGCATTTTGTGCCTTATTTCGGCTAAAAAGTATTCTCCGGCATAGTTAGGTAATTGGTAACTATTCAGGTACTCGCTAATTTTTGTTATAAAATGCCTATTTTCTACCTAAAAATTGGGGCATCTAAACAGTTACTGCATTTGATTATTTCTTTAATTGATTAGGCCATAAAAAAAATGTGAATCAATATCATATCACATCAATTAAGCACTAAATCAATTGTACAGACTAGGCTTAACTATCCAACCAAATAACCCAACCACCCCAAAAAACCATTATTTTCACTCACCCAAAAAGAAAAATAATGGGACTAAATTACCGTATCAAAAGGCACTTCTTAATGGTGCTCTTTTGCGTAGTAGCTATTTTTGCAGCACATGCGCAAAGCCTTGACTTACGTCAGCAATTCTATAGTACTAGTGTTGTGGGCACTCCTTTTTATTGGCTATTTGATGGAGGCGGCCGCGCCATAGACTATGATGGCACTCAACTCATCTATGGTGCCCCCTATGGCGCTTACCAACCGCCGAACGGATATTTTGGAGGGGCTATTTTTATCTTAGAGAAGGCCTCAACGGGCTGGACAGAAGTGACCAACTTCACTGCGCCCGGATTCACGAATTTAGGGATGGATGTCGCCATTGACGGGGATTGGGCCTTTGCGGGAGCTCCCTATTACGGTAAATTATACATCTACAAGAAAACCAACGGAACTTGGGCAGAGTATCAGGTTATTGACAAATCTAATACCGACCATTGGTACGGTTTTGACATCAGTTATTCAAATGGCCGTCTAGCCGTTTCTATGAATGGCAGTGCTTTTATTTATGAAAATGTAAACGGCCAATGGGTCGAAACAGCTCATTTCTTACCACCGGCAGGAGGCTCCGGAGCTTTTGGGAGTTCAGTATCCCTAGAGAATGATAATTTGGTTATCAGTGACTCCCAAGCTGCAACTTCTGCAACCACTAGAGGACGCGTAAATTTCTACCAGTTTATCAATAATGCGTGGACAATCCAACAACAAATTGATTGTCCCACATTGGGACAGAATTATGGCTCAGGCATTGAAATTAGTGGAAATACACTTGCCATTAGTGAAATAGGTGCAGACCCAAACGGGGTAAGTGATGCCGGTCAAGTCTATATGTACTCCCTAAATGCTAATACTTGGACTTTTGATGAAATTCTTCAACCTTTGACTCCGGTTAATAACTATCATTTTGGTGGCCGAAATTGTATCTCGATTGATGGCAGCACCATGGTTATCGGACACTTTGGCAACGGACCGGACAGAGCCCACGTCTATAAAAAAGAAAATGGCCATTGGGTTTTGTATCCGGATATGACTAATTTGCCGAACACAGATTTATGGTTTTATGGGGGAGGTGTATTTGTATCAGGTGATGAATATTTTGTCGGAGCAGAGTCGCTTACCGATCCGAATGCCGCTCCTAATATGAACAAACTAGGCGGCGTCCTGTACTGGACTCCGTCGGCATCTATCAGCAATATCAGTACAACTACACCCGAATGTACCGGCGGCGATATCACTTTTGACGTTAATTTTGACGTCGAAAATCCTTTAGGCGACATTGAAGTCTATGACTCGGATAATGATGTTGTACTGGCATCGGGTTTAACGGCTCCCATCACCGTCACCCTACCGGCAGTAACCGCTCCAACTACCCTGCATTTGACCATCCGGCTCGCCATGGACAATGCAGTATCGGCAAATACCACCATTGATTTGTATCCCTGCTCTTGTGAAATTCAAGAAACTATTCTTTGGGGACAATGCAACAATAACAACACTCCCGATGATGGGACAGATGATACCTTCCTAATTCATTTTTCAGCCACTAACAGTGATCCGGCAGCCACCCAATACACGGTGCTGGCTCAAGGCGTTACTTACGGCCCTTATGACTATGGCACAGGAGATATGATTACCGGTCTGCCTTCTGATTTTTCGGATATTCCGATTGTTTTTACGGATGTTGACAATCCCACTTGTACTACTACAAGGATTATTCACAATCCGCCTTGTTCGGGATGCAACAATATGCCGATACACATCACCGGCAATTCTCCGGTCTGTGAAGGAGGCTATATTGACCTTACGGAAGATGGTGGTTATTCTTCTCAATGGCTATGGAGCGGCCCCAATAATTATTCTTACAATAGCTATCATGCGATTATTCCGGCCACCTTGGACGCAGCAGGCACCTACAGTGTGACCATCACAACACTAAACGGGTGTACGGCCGAAGCTTCTTACGACGTAGTGGTCAATAGTTCGGTAACCTCTGTTGATGCCGGGACTTACGGTACGGTCTGCAACAATGAAGGCTTAGTGGCTTTAACCGGGACACCGGAGGGCGGCACGTTTTCCGGAGATGGTGTCACCGGCAATTTCTTTGACCCGCTAGTAGCCGGTATCGGAACCCACTATGTTCAATATACTTATCACAATGACTGTACGGATAGTGACATTTGGGATTTTGCACCGATTGAGGTCTTGCCGGCCCCAACGACCAGCCCAACGGTCAATGATGTCACCGTTTGCGAAGGGGAAAGTACCGAAATTCAGCCACCGGGTAGCGTGCCCCAACCCAACGGTATCTATAGTGAAAAATTCAATGAAGAAATGGTTGGTGTAACCGGCCCCAACGGCATATACACCGGCCCATCAAATAATCACTGGTCATTATCGGGAGACTATTCGGCGCTGACCGATGCCAATCAATATTTCAAAGTTGAAAATGGCAGCCTAACCGCTAGGAATATCCAAAACGAAATCTGTTTTCAGACGTCAGATATCAATATCAGTAATCATCCGGATATCGGCTTTACGATAAAGATTTCGCAAGATGGAGACTTAGAACCCACTGATTATGTAGATGTGACCTATCTCATTGATGGCGTCCCCACCAAAATAACCGATTGGAATAATCAGGGAGATGCCAACCACACGCTTACGGGAAAAACCGGAAATGACTGGGGCACGACAACTGTCCAAGTGGATTTGTCCGGAATCTCCGCTAATCACATTGCGGTTCAAGTTTGTGTAAAAAATGATGAAGCAGACGAATACATCCATTTGGATGATGTCTATGTTTCGTATCTTCCGGAGCCCACCAATTTTTACTACTATGATGCCGATCCGGCTACCGGAAATGCTAATTTATTGGCCGGCCCGACCCCTACTTATGACCCTATGACGACTTTGGCTACCAGCCCTCAAGTAATATGGGTGACACGGGATTATCCGAATGGCTGTCAGGGGCTTGCCTCGCCGGTGACGGTCACCGTAAACCCCGGCATCCAAGTCCAATTATCATCCAACGCCCCAATCTGTACCGGAGAAACGCTGCAATTGCAGGCCAGTACTACAGCAGACAATGTAACTTGGAGTTGGACCGGGCCGAATGGATTTTCTTCTACCGAGCAAAATCCCACCATTGAATCCATCACAGAAGCCCAAGCCGGAACTTATACACTTACGGCTCAAGCCGGAGACTGTGTCACAACGGAGTCCATCGATGTCTCCATCTCTACCCTATCCGGGCCTATGTATATTTATGTTTATGGAATCGGAAATGATTATACATTTGATGACAGCGCACATGTAGAAGGTTGCTATTCTTCTCCAACATACATCGAAATTGAAGTGACGCTTGATTATGAGACCAATACCACACAATATTACTTTTGGGATGCGAATCCGGCGACCGGAAATGCCAACCTCCTAGATTCCGATGGGGATTATTATTACACCTTGACAGAGTTTGGAGATTATACTATTTGGGTAACAGCGTCCGATGGAGGATGCCAAAGCGTAGCCTATCCGATTACCGTGTCTATTCATGAAACCCCTCCTAATGTCACGCTCTCAGCCAATACTCCGGTTTGTGAAGGACAAACTCTGACTATTGTTCCGGAATTGCCGGCACCGTATAATCTGGAAGATTATGATTTAACATGGCATAAATTGTTTCCACTAACAACTATACCATCTCCGACCATTGAAGATGTCGATTTGGATGACGCAGGCTATTACTCGGCAAAAATCACCGATGTTGCTACCGGTTGTGCTAATTCTGGGCTCATAGACATAGAAGTTCTACCGGCACCGGAATCACCCGTGGTCTCCGATCTTAATATTTGTAGCGGAGCCTCTACAGAGATTCAGCCGCAAGGCGGTGTCCCTGAACCACAAAATCTATATACCGAAACTTTTGAAGAAAATGGTGCCGGTGTTACCGGCCCTTGGGGGCTTTACACCCCACCCTCTAATGGACAATGGTATATTGATGGAGGCAATTTCAATGCTTGGTTCTTTTTGAATGAGTCTTATTTTAAAGTAACCAATCATAGCCTGACGTCAAGGGAGCTCATTCAAAAGTTCTGTTTTAATACTTCATCCATTGACATTTCCGGCAAGCCTAATGTTAGTTTTTCTGTCGATCTTTCTGAAAGTGGATATTTGGAAAACAGTGACTATGTGGATGTTTATTACATTGTGGACGGTGTTTCCACAAAAATTACTAATTGGCAAGGTCTTGGCAATGGCCAGCACACCTTAAAAAATGACTGGAATTCTACCACGGTAACAATCGATGGGATTACGGGCAACAGCTTTGCACTCAAGATTTGTGTCAACAATGATGGCTATTATGAATTCATAAATATTGACAACGTAATCGTCAACTATCTACCAAATGCAGAGACCTTCCAATTTTATGATACGAATCCGGCCGATGGCAATGCCAATTTGTTGGCCACAGCACCCACTTATGACCCACAAACTACGGCGGCCAATTCACCACAAACCATTTGGGTTACCCGTACCAATGAAAATTGTGAAAGCCCGGCTGTACCGGTAACCGTGACCGTTACAGATTACATTTCTATGACCATCACTCCGGAGAATGCTACGCTGTGCGAGGGTCAAAGCTTTGATATTGAAGCGCAAGCCTCTACTACCGATGGCAGTTTCAATTGGTCCGGTCCTAACGGATTTAGCTATAGCGGCATCAATCCGCCGGCAATCGATGACATTACGTTGGCGGATGCAGGCACCTACCATTTGGAGGCCATTGCCGCCAACTCTAATTGTGCCAGCAATTGGGATGTTGACCTTACGGTAAATGAGACCCCGACTGCTCCTATTGTCTCGGATATAACAGTCTGCGCCGGAGAATCTACCAATATTTTGCCGGAAGGTAGCAATCCACTAACTCAGGAATTATACCGGGAAGAATTTAATCAAAATGGTGCCGGTGCTCAAGGACCTTGGGGATATTATACGCCTCCCGCTAACGGCCAATGGTCACTGACCGGCCAATTTTGGTGGCTTTGGGACTATGGACGGTACATCAAAGTAACCAATGGCAGCTTGACAACTAGGAACACAAAGCATAAGTATTGCTTCAAAACATCCAACATTGATATTTCCGGCATGCAAAATGTCAGCTTTTCTGTTGACATCTCCGAGCAAGGCAATCTTGAGAATACGGACTATGTAGATGTTTTCTACATTGTGGATGGCGTCGCTACGAAAATCCAAAATTGGCAAGGTCTAGGCAATGCCAATCATACACTCCATAATGATTGGACGGCTACCACCGTTACCGTCAACGGCATTACCGGTAATCATCTAGTCATTAAGATTTGCACCAAAAACAACGCTTATAGTGAATACATCAATATTGACAATGTTGTCGTTACCAACACGCCTGAGCCGGATGTTTTCCAATTTTATGATGCGAATCCGGCCGATGGCAATGCCAATTTGTTGGCCACAGCGCCCACTTATGACCCACTAACTACGGCAGCCAATTCGCCGCAAACCATTTGGGTCACTAGAGCGAATGAATTTTGTGAGAGCCCGGCAGTGCCGGTAACCGTGACCGTGACAGATTACATTTCTATGACCATCAGTCCGGAGAATGCCACGCTGTGCGAGGGTCAAAGCTTTGATATTGAAGCGCAAGCTTCTACTACCGAGGGGAGTTTCAATTGGTCCGGTCCTAACGGATTTAGCTATAGCGGCATCAATCCGCCGGCAATCGATGACATTACGTTGGCGGATGCAGGCACCTACCATTTGGAGGCCATTGCCGCCAACCCTAG
>JALVCY010000529.1 GCA_027009605.1 Saprospiraceae bacterium | reverse complement strand
GCCATTTGCGTCTTTGAGCTCAATGAATTTCCCACTATTACTTAACCCGGGTCCTGTCCATTCCATAGGATAAAAACCAAAAACACTATAAAAAGCGGTATCATTTACAGCAATAACGGCGTACTCCCCATCATTCAAAGTCATCGCCGGGAAAACAAAAATAGTATTTCCAGCTTTAAAAGTAGCATTTTCCATATTATAAGCAGTGCCACTATTATTCAATATTTCTACGAATTCAAGAGAGTCCGTTCCACTTTCCGGTGGATTGTACATAATTTCGGTAATCACGATGTCTTGCGAAAAAGCCACCATGGAAAGACAGGCAAAAATCGCCGTTAGAATCAGTTGTTTGGTAAGATTTTTTTTCATTTCTGAGTTTTTTATTAAAAACAAACGTTTGCACTTTGATGATTATCCTTTCGGAAAAAAAACCAAAGCAGTCTAGCATTAGACCAAATACAAATATATGAGAAATGATATAAAAAGGTCGGATTTTAACTCCCCCATTTCGATTATTGGCTTATCTTTACGCAAAATTAACTGTACTACAGACTAGTTGGTTTACCATATTTTCTTTACCCACAACAAACCTTGGGAAAAAACTGCCCCTATCTGTCTACTTGAATAGCCACAAAATTTTGAAACCATGAAAAACATTCTTTTTCTTTTCCTGCTTGCTACTTTCCTGACCGCTTGCGCAAATAAAGAACAACCGGATAACACCGCAACTAAAGAAACCGGAGTCACCAATCCCATCGCACCACTCAATCCAAATGGAGACAGCGAATTGGCCTTATTGATGCGCAAAATGGAAAAACAGTGGCAAGACACCAAAAAGAACCTGGAAGCGGGACAAACCATCCACGATGTACCGGACTTTCATGACCTACTCACCGCAACGCCTACCGATGAGAGTATGACCATGGACGGTTTTAAAGGCTATGCCACCTCCTATCTCAACAAAATAAAAGCCTTGCAAAATACCAAAGGCAATCAACAAAAAACGGCCTACAACGACATCATCAATGGCTGTATCCTTTGCCACGAAAACAGTTGCAGCGGGCCGATTCCCAGAATTAAGAAATTACTGATTAAGGAGTGATAAAGCGGCGGTAGTAGCCAAATTTATTGAGCTGAAAACTCTTTGTCCCGAATAATTTCGGAACAACCGACAACATTGCTTTAGCAGTGCTTAGTCCTACCTAGAAATTCCAAGTAAACCCGGCCCGGAAGGAGAAGGGCTGTTCCAAGCTGTTTTCCGGGACATTTAGGTTGTAGAGCACCATAATTTCATAGTCCCCGGAATTATAACCGGCACCGATGTAAAAATTGTCTCGTTGGATTTTTTCCGAAAGGACTTTTCCATTCCGATCTACAGCAAGCCGATTAGCATTATCCACATAGACTTGCCTATTCCAAGCCAATTCATACTCGGTATGCAAAAAGAATTGCTGCAAAAACTTCACTCGAGCAAAGGCAGAAGTCGTATAAGCCGGCAAACTAGCCCGATGAACTTGCCCATCCGTACCATAGCCTTTAACACTTCGATAGGTTAAACCAATCCTAGGCCCGATAGAGAAGGGCGTATCTTTTATCTTAAAACCCATCATAGGAGTCACACCAATGACAAACAGAGAATAGTTCTGGTAGCCACTATATCCCAATTGCACGGAGCCCCCATACCACACTTGGTCTTTCCAGAATTCCTTGGTATCGTCGTCCTTTTCCACTTTTTTTTGGACTTTGGGCCTTCTTTTTCCGGTTGATCGGCGGTGGGTTTGGGCGGAAGCGTCTCCGGCAAGCAAAAAGAATAGACCAAAAACAAGGATGAGTAGCCAATTATATTTCATAATTCAAGTATTTTTGTAACTATTTAGCCACCCGCTAATTTTTGCTAGAAAATGCCCTTTTTGCGCCTGTTTTTGCTAAAATTTTCTCACGTAGCCCAGCTACGCTTCAAAAATTGTAGCTTCAACATCCACAAAAATGCCTATTTTCTATCTAAAAATAGGGGCACCTAAACAGTTACGATATTTTTTTGTAACTATTTAGCCACCCGCTAATTTTTGCTAGAAAATGCCCTTTTTGCGCCTGTTTTTGCTAAAATTTTCTCACGTAGCCCAGCTACGCTTCAAAAATTGTAGCTTCAACATCCACAAAAATGCCTATTTTCTATCTAAAAATAGGGGCACCTAAACAGTTACATTTTTTTTATATTCTATTTCTTTCTTTCGTTCGCCCCGCCCAAAAGAGTAGGGAGGAGTGGCTACTTACTCAAAAACAAAATAGGGCAACACCCGTTCCAATTCTTCTTCTGTAAAAATCTTGACAACTAAAAAATCATCTTTAGCTCTCAAGTGAATTCCTTTTTGCGCTCGCATGATTTGTTTGGTTTGCTCGTAGGTGATGTATGGATGGCGGTTGATGGTTTTGAAATCTGCGGTTTGTGGATTGAATTTTTTGATTTTGGACGGATCGACTTGGAGAAAGGGGACTATTTTTTGAAAAGTGGAGTCCGGTAGGCGATAGGCTTCAGCCACTTGCCGGACGGCATAAAAACCGCCTAATCGCTCTCTCAACCGCACAATATTCTTCGCATAATAACGACCTATGCCGGGCAACTTATCCCAATCTTCTACAGTTGCCGTGTTGATGGCTAACTTTTTTCCTTTGGGCCAAACTTGGTGGATGGGCTTATCGGATTTCGGTGATTTGTCTAGTGATGAGCCTTTAGGCTTTGCAGAAATTCCTTGTTTTTTAATTCGGATATTGGAAGAAATGGCTGCATAAAACTCATCCGTCATTCCATATATTTTTTTGAGTGATTCGGGCTTATAGAAATGACCGCCTTTGCTTCGGTAATTAATGATATTTTGAGCCAGCCGCTTTGAAAAGCCTAGGGAAAGGAGCTGAGCTTGAGTTGCCGTGTTTGGGTCAAACGGGAAGGATTTTAAGGGGATAGATACCTGTTTAGCCTTTCTTTTTTGTGGGTATTTCGTAGAAAATACCTGTTGGGGAATATCAATAAATGATGCGATTTTTTCAAAAAAAACCGAATCCATACCGTATATTTTCCTGACGGATTGGGCATTGTAAAAACGCCCCCCTTTTGAGCGATATTTAATTATATTTTTGGCTACTCGCTGCGAGAATCCCAGTGCTAATAACGATTCATAAGAAGCCGTATTGGGATTAAAAGTGTAAAGAGAATCTATCGGAGAGCTGGTCTTTTGGCTGGGTTGACTATTCACAGATTCTTGAAAAGCAAGGAGTTTTTGCTCATCGAACTGATAATCCGGACTTGAAAATGTAAACGAAATAAGAAATGAAACGAGATTGAGCATAACGAGGGTTAGGATGCCCCAACGTTCATTCTTGTTGTAAATTAAAATGGGGGTTTTCATGGCTTTTTATTTTAGGTCATGGTTGGTTTTAGTTTTCTACGAGCAGTCCGCCATTTTGACGGATATTGTAAACAAATACACCTTGCGGCGAAAAGTAGTTTTCGATAGCCAGCGCATTTCTTAGGGAAATCATATTGCCTAAAATAATGGTGTCCGCCCGGAGTTGAGTGTAATCGGTCGAGTCCAAGTTTTGGACAACATAAATAATATTAGGATGGAAGTCTTTCGACAAAGGCAAGATAGGGGGGACGACTTCAATTATCCGTCCTTGAAAGTTCCAACAATTTTTTACTTTGACTAACTGATTATTGATTAAGCCATCTTTTTCCGTAAGGGCGATGTCTTTTTCTATGTTTTTGCGATTAAATAGTCCTTCTGTCGCATATTTCCATTTTTTTTGCGCCAGCGAATCCATCTGATAGTGATACATCTGATGACCAAAAATAAAGCCTAAGGCATCTACTTTGGGCAACTTGAAAAAGCAAATTTCTGCTTGATGAGTAGTTTGATACTTCAAGACATTGCGCTCCAAAGATAATAGTGTCAAAAATCCTAACACCAAGAAAATCAAGCGCTTACGACCGGAAGCAAGCCAGATTCCAATACTAAAAACAAGCGAAAAAGACAGCCAAACGGTTAATTTGCTAAAGTAAAGCCCTTTGAGTTTTAGCCATTCGATACTGCTTAGCGCAAAGATGAATTCATTATTCAAACGAAATAAAAAAGCGAGCCCTACGCCCAAAAAATCGGCCATAGCAGGGCTCACAAAATTAACTAAAAACACAAATATGGTATAAGGTAAAAGAATCGTTGCCATCGGTACGACCACTAGACCCGATAGAAAAAAGGACAAGGGGAAATGATGGAAGTAATAGATTCCCAGCGGGAAAGTAGAGATTTGCGCTGCTATAGAAACAGCTCCTAGATTCCATAAAAAATTAAGAATAGATGACTCAAAAACCACTAACTTGTATATGTACGGATGAAAAAATACAATTCCGGTCAGTGCCAAATATGATAATTGAAAACCCACTTGATACAGCAAAAACGGATTCCAAATTAATAGCAAGAAGGCCGATGCTGCGATACTATTAAAAATAGATGCCCGTCTGTCCGCAGCCAACCCAATCTCCACAATCGAAAACATCACCCCCGCACGCATCACCGAAGCGCCTGCTCCGGTCAATAAAACAAAGAACCAAACACCTAGCAACTGAGCCAACAGTCTCCACCAGCGGCGAGTCTTCGATCGTCCCAACAAGGTCAGCATCAAGTATCTCAAACCTACACTAACGATGCCCACGTGCAAGCCGGATACCGCAAGTACATGCATGGCGCCGGTACTTGAAAAGGCAGCTTTTGTTTCCGGAGACAAATCATCTTTTACACCCAGCACGAGAGCAGACGCTACTCCTAGGTCTCGTGAATCGGGTAAGATTCGGCGCAATACGGTTTGGAATTTTTTGCGTAAGCGATAGGCCAAAGCCAATACATAATTGCCTTGATTATGAGCCAATACGACCCATTCTCCTTCCTTCATAAAGGATTGATAATGAACATTTTGGTAGTATTGCCAAGCTCTAAAACTAAAGGCATAGGGATTCGCTGCAGGATGAAATTCTTTGGGGGTAGTATGCAGGGCGATAAGTTGACCATAATGAATATCGGCACTGTCCGGGAAAGAAACATAGAGATGCCCGGAGACCGGCACAGTGATTTGGTTGCTTTTTACCTTTTTAATATTTAGAATAGCATTGGTTCGGGTCTTGTGAGTGGGTGGTTTGGATACGATGCCAACTAGATAATTGTCCTCGCCCAAATAATGGCTAAAATGGTTGGAGCGGTGAATCTCGGGATAAAAAGTAGTCAAGACCAAGCCCAAAATAAAAAAGAACAGATTGACCACCAGCCCATAAATAGCTCGTTGCCGAAAGGCCATTCTGAAAAAAACAAAACGGACAAATAAAGGAAGAAATAAAAAAGGAATTATGAATAAATACCAAGAAGGCTTAAGGCGCATGAAATCGCCTAGAACAATCCCGGCTATCAACGGCAGGATTAAGCGTAGAAAGGGATGAGCCTTCCAGTTAATCATAGCAATAAAGTTTTCTCAATAACAAAGCTACGACAGAGATTTTTAATAAAAAAAATAACAATGCTCTTCCGTATATATTTTTTTATTATTGATATTTCGTGGAGTGGGGCTAGAGGTGAAAATAGAGCTATTCTTAGACCCAATTAATTGCCATTTATGGTTGAATTTAGTCCGGAAAGTCAACGTTAGTCCGGAAATACTAGGCATAGCGAGTCCCGGTGGAATTTGCAACGCAGAGAAAGGCGAAATTTGAAGCAAAAGAGAATAAACTTGTTTTGGGGGAAGCGCCTTCAAATTTTGTCTGTAACTATTCAGCATGAGTGCTTTTGAGATAAAAAAGAGCTATTTTTTCGTTAGATGAAGCCTATTTTTTTCGGAATAGCAGAGCTATTGCTAAAAACATAGGCAAAATATAGCGGGAAAAGAGCCTTTTTTAGCCAAAATGATTCATGCTGAACAGTTACCTTAATCAAGGCAGCCAAATGGAGGCGGGGCAGGCTATGTCGGTATAGCATGCATTATGATGACTCCTAAATTTAGAGAAAAATAGATTTTGGGGGTTATAAATTTGGTGAAGCCAAGAGCAAACTCACGGCTCAAACAAATAAACCAAATCAAAGCCCACACCAATTTGTTGATAGCTTCTCGTCATCTGGCCATGAAGTTGAGTGCTATTACCATGGATTGTGTAACTGCTTTCGGAAGCCATAATCAATGTTTTAGAAAAGGAAGTTTCCAGCTGCATCCCGATTTTGAAACGGTTATTTAATTTTCTGGAATAGAATACCCCAAATTCCGGGGCATAAGTTGTTTTATTTGCGGGGTTATAGAATGCTTTTACACTGTAAACAGTACGACTAATCGATCCGCTAGTACTTGCCGATAATGAAAAAGAGCTCTCATAACGACCAAAATAAATAGCCCTTAATCCGGCTGTCGCTCCAATAGCATTTGTCTGATTTTGCCACATTGTGTATCTAGCTTTCGCAAACCAACCCCAGTAGGCATTGTCAAACTCAAGGTAATAATCGTCAAAAGGCTCGGAAAAAAGGGTCAAAAATGATGTGTCAATATAAATGTTAAATGCTTGTGCCTGAACCCCCAAAACAAAGCCTGCCCGCATTTCTAATCTAGGAATAACTTGATAGCCTATAAAAAGCTGGGCTTCAAATCCCGGGGCTCGCCCCCCGGTAAATTGGTATTTGGGGCTCAGCTCGTAGTCAGGAATCATTTTTGGTGCAGACGTTGAGTTGGCAAAAACATTTAAACCAATAGATGCTTTTCTTTCAGATTGCCCCCATACGATAGTTTGAATTTGCATAAATAGCAAAAACACAATTAGACTTTTATACAACATAATGCTTTCTTTAAGTGAATTAATACGAATTGGTCATAAGGTCATTTGCCCTAATTTCTAGCCAAGGTAGCCAATAGCCCACTAGCCACCAAATTTTTAACATTCTTTAACTGTAAATAACGGTATAACGGTATATACGGTGTAACGGTATAACGGTATAACGGTGTAACGGTATAACGGGAAGGCAGGAAAGAGATCTTGCTACTTGAACTAAACGACTGGGCAGCCAAGAGAGCGTCCCCCTTGAACGCCGAAGGAAAATAACGGTATAACGGTATAACGGTATAACGGGAAGGCAGGAAAGGAATCTTGCTACTTGAACTTAACGACTAGGCAGCCAAGAGAGCGTCCCCCTTGAACGCCAAAGGCAAATAACGGTATAGCGGTGTAACGGTATAACGGTATAACGGGAAGGCAGGAAAGGAATCTTGCTACTTGAACTTAACGACTAGGCAGCCAAGAGAGCGTCCCCCTTGAACGCCGAAGGCAAATAACGGTATAGCGGTGTAACGGTATAACGGTATAACGGGAAGGCAGGAAAGGAATCTTGCTACTTGAACTTAACGACTAGGCAGCCAAGAGAGCGTCCCCCTTGAACGCCGAAGGCACTTGAACGCCCGAAGGGCAAATTGAACGTGCGAAGCACAAATTGAACGCCGAAGGCAATGAACGGTATAGCGGTTTAACAGGTAGGCGGCCAAAAAACCTTACAACTATATCAATTACAAAATCTCAAATATCATATAATGAAGTAAAATCCCAAACAAAAACCCAAATCTCTCAACTAGCGAAGCGAATCAACTAGCGAAGCTTGCGAGCGAATCAACTTCTTCAACTAAAAACCCAAACAGAATTCCAAATATCCAATGATGAGTAAAATCCCAAACAAAAACCCAAATCTTTCAACTAGCGAAGCCTGCGAGCGAATCAACTAGCAAAGCGAATCAACTCTCTCAACTCAAAAAAAATCACCCAATCACCTCCTTCATCCGCCCAATCATCCCCGCAGGATCCGCCGCCTTAAATATACCCGAACCGGACACCAAAATATCCGCTCCCGCATCAGCAATCGCCTTGATATTATCCATCTTCACCCCGCCATCGACTTCTATCTCAATATGTGTCAATTGGCGCTCTTCCAGTATTTTGTGCAAGCGACTCAACTTCTCCAATGTATTAGGGATGAACGACTGCCCCCCAAAACCGGGATTAACCGACATCACCAAAATCAAATCCAAGTCCGGCAGAATTTCATCCAAAACAGACAAGGAAGTATGCGGATTCAATGCCACACCCACTTTGGCTCCTTTCGCTTTGACTTGGTGTACCACCCGGTGCAAATGCCGCTCCGCTTCAAAATGAATGGTCACATTATCTGCGCCGGCATCCACAAAAGTTTCCACCATCAAGCCCGGAGTCTCAATCATCAGATGCACATCAATAGGCAATTTCGTCACCCGTCGTACCGCCTTCAAAACGGGAATCCCGATGCTTATATTCGGCACAAATTGCCCATCCATCACATCAAAATGCAAGAGATCCGCCCCCGCTTTTTCCACCATTTGAATATCCCGCTCCAAATGGGCAAAATCCGCTGACAAAAGAGAGGGTGCTATTTTTTTTGCTTTCATTTTTTTCTTTTTAGTTGAGAACTCACTTTGTTCGTAGG
>JALVCY010000528.1 GCA_027009605.1 Saprospiraceae bacterium | reverse complement strand
GAAACCAAATAAAATTTTGTGGACTCAAGAGCAAACCACTACTCCCGACTTTTCGGAGCAAACTCAACAATTGAACAGAATACATGCCTCCCGAATAAAATTTGGCAATTTTTCCAACCATTTCAAAAACCCGACTTTTCGGAGCAGACTCAGAGTTGAGAAGATTGGAAATCAATTCCAAACCAAACATCCTTGCTCCAAATAACAGCGTGGGCTAATTCCTTCGGTTTTTACGGCGTTGGGCTCTTCTTTCCTTTCTCCTTTGCACTTTTTCCAATTCGGCGGCAATTTCAAATTGCAGTACATCCGTTTCTGCTTCGATATAACGTATCATGGCCGGAAAGTCTCTTTGTGAGATGCAGCGATCGCCCCTTTCGGGGAAAATGCGAGCGATGGGGAATTTACGATTTAATTTAAAATCCAACTCATACATTTCCGCAAGGCCTACATCTTGATAGGCCGGAATGGATACCGGCAATAGATTTTGATTAGTTTTAAGTTGGGGAACGACCCAAGGAACTAGGGTCGAATCCGCCACCACATAGCGTTTGATAAGTACTTTTTTGCTAGGAAGCTTTTTGTCGCGAGTCCACCAATCCCCCACCACATTTTCCATGGCATCCAAGGTAGCTTGCCGGGTTTTGACCACATTTAAATCTATTAACCTGTCGTGGAGTAATTTTGTCATAGCCTCTTCATAAGGTTGGCCGCTTTGGAGCGCTGCCACACCCAATACCGCTCCGGTCAAGTTAGAATATTGATCTTCCGGCGAGAAAGCAGAATACCGCTCCGGAACAAAAGGAATATAAGACGTACCAAACCAAGTCCCAATCTCATGCCAAACCGACAAATCATAAGCTATCCTCCCCGCTAAGCTGGCTGCCCGTTGGTCACTCAAATCTTGAGGAATCCATAGCGTCAGTGTCTTTTTACCTCCTTCACGACCTAGGGTGATGATTCGTTCTTTGCCTTTATTCCGGATGATTTCGTGGTAGAGATAGTTTGTCCAATCCGCAATATCCCGTAAATGCCCTAAATCTATAAAGCCGCCCCGCTCTGTATAGACGATGCCGTTACCTTCGGATTTGTCTCCAAGATAAACATGCTTTCCGATTTTGTCAAAAGATGTCACTTCCGTAATCTTCTTAAAAGGTATTCCGGAAATCTTCAAATCCGACCCAAAAGCACAGCAAGTCCGGATAATTCTAGGAGGCGGACCGGTGGGATGCCGATGCGCAGAAGATAATCGCTTTGAAGAGCGTGGCGATACCGTAAATAACACAAATAAGGAAACAATACTCAGTACTTTGGTCTTCATCAGGTTTAATTTTGTGTAAATTTACAGGTTTTTCTCATAAACGTAATTATTTCTTGCTTAATTGTTTACTAGTCTGTGGGCGGCTTTGCAATGGCCTTGGAACTTTAGTTCCAAGTTGTAGCCAACAGCGCAGCGAGTTGGCGCCACAATGGCCTTGGAACTTTAGTTCCAAGATGTAGCCAACAGCGCAGCGAGTTGGCGCCACAATGGCCTTGGAACTTTAGTTCCAAGCTGTAGCCAACAGCGCAGCGAGTTGGCGCCACAATGGCCTTGGAACTTTAGTTCCAAGCTGTAGCCAACAGCGCAGCGAGTTGGCGCCACAATGGCCTTGGAACTTTAGTTCCAAGCTGTAGCCAACAGCGCAGCGAGTTGGCGCCACAATGGCCTTGCCCCGACCAACTATCGAGGTCAGTTCCAAGACCTGCAAAAGCTAAGGTGCACAGTAATTCGATTTTGGGCGCTACCGCCCGTGGCAACTTGCAACTAAAGTTGACAAGGCCGTTAAGGGGCGAGGCGCTACCGCCCGGGATACCTTGCAACTAAAGTTGACAAGACCATTAAGGGGCGAGGTGCTACCGCCCGGGGCAACTTGCAACTAAAGTTGACAAGGCCATTAGGGGGCGAGGTGCTACCGCCCGGGGCAACTTGCAACTAAAGTTGACAAGGCCATTAAGGGGCGAGGTGCTACCGCCCGGGGCAACTTGCAACTAAAGTTGGCAAGGCCATTAAGCGGCGAGGCGCTACCGCCCGGGGCAACTTGCAACTAAAGTTGACAAGGCCATTAGGGGGCGAGGTGCTACCGCCCGGGGCAACTTGCAACTAAAGTTGGCAAGGCCATTAAGCGGCGAGGCGCTACCGCCCGGGGCAACTTGCAACTAAAGTTGACAAGGCCATTAAGCGGCGGAACAATTTGGCCGCTCAATAGTTGACCCCATATCATCCAGTACAAAACTCTAGGTATGCACTTTATTGTATATGATTTGGAAGCCACTTGTTGGGCCGGTCGGCCGCCGGGCATGATTCAGGAAGTCATCGAAATCGGCGCTTACAAAATAGATGAATATGGCCAAGCCATTGACAAATTCAGCCGCTTTGTGAAGCCCCAAGCCCATCCGGTTTTGTCCCTTTTTTGCAAGCAACTTACCGGTATTTCGCAAGTTGACATCAATAAGTCAAGGGAATTTCCGGCAGTCATCGAAGATTTTTTGGATTGGGTGGATATCGACTCCGATTATGTCCTTTGCTCTTGGGGGGATTTTGATCGCAAGATATTTGTGCAGAATTGCGAGATGCACCGGATAGATTCCGATTGGGCGAATCAACACATCAACTTAAAGAAACAGTACTATCGCCTTCGCCATTTTTCTAAGCCGGTCGGTTTGCAAAAGGCCTTGCGTAAAGAAGGTTTTGAATTTGACGGAGAACCCCATCGGGGTATTGATGATGCTTTTAATACAGCTAAGATTTTTATGCGGCTGCTCGATCGTTGGGAATACTGAGACATCGTGTAACACACCATTATCCGTCAGCTAAAGCTAGGGCAGAAGGTAAAAGCTAGGACAGCATTTTAGCCTTTTTCAGGCATCAAAACCAAATCATAACGCCAATCTTCCAACTCCGTCAAAGGCACAAGTCTATCTACCACCACGCCGTAGGCCACATAGCCCAAAGGTTTCATCAAGCCTAAAATCATCTTTCTAGTTTCGCCCCCGGTTTCGATTTGGACGATGGGACGATTTTTTTGTATGATGGGCATGAGCAAAGGAAAAACCATTTTTTCTGCTCCTTCGATGTCAATTTTGATGTAGGAGATATTAGAGAGATTTTTGAATACGGCATCCGGTTTACGCATTAGGGCTTTGAATTGGCCGTGGTCTTGATCCATGACTTGCATGCGCCCGTGGTCGATAGGACTGGAAGGAATGCCCATCCAAATTTCTCCTTCGTGATCGCCTAGCGCATAAGGGACGATTTCTACTTGGGGGTATTTTCGGGTATTTTCGAGTAAGATTTTGCGAAAGCGCTCGACCGGCTCGACACCTATGACTTTACCGTCAGAACCGACTAACTTAGCTAGAATGACCGAGTAATAGCCCAAATTGGCGCCAATGTCTATCACATGGTCTCCTTTTTTGACCAATTTTTGGACATAGTAGTGCGAGTAGTAAATTGGATTTTTGCGCAAGCGACCGGAGAAATAGGACTTGAAAAACATCTTGCTGACCAGACGCAGGTATTGTTCCGGGCCTAGGAGGCGATAAGCTAATTTTTTGATTGCTCTCATTCGTTAGGGTTGTCGTCTATTCCTTTGGGGACTAGACATTTTCTTTTAAAATTTGGACAAATCGATTCAGTTCTTCTCGAGTCGTTAGGTGGGATAAAGAAAGCCGCAAAGCCCGCCTGTTTTCCGGCAATCCAATAGCCTTGAGCACGTGGGAAGCCGATTCCACCCCGGAGCTACAAGCACTTCCGCCACTGGCACAGACACCGTTGATGTCCAGATTAAACAGTAAAATCTCCGTTTTGGGTGTCAACGGCAACGAAATACTTAAAATCTTGGGGTGATACGTTCCATCATAGTCGCCATGAAATTGAATATCCGGTATTTCCGAAACGAGTTTTTCCATCAGATGTTTGCGTATAGCTCGAATGTGTTCCATACGTTTTTCTCGAGAGTCCAAGGCTTTCCGGAAGGCCAAGGCCAAGCCGGCAATTTGGGCAGTATTTTCTGTGCCGGCTCTCATATTCCGTTCTTGGGCGCCCCCGTCCAATAAGGGTTTGATGATATTATTACCGTTGATGTAGATGAATCCGACGCCTTTAGGGCCGTTAAATTTGTGCGCCGAACAAGTCAAAAAAGAAACCGGCATCGCCTGCACATCTATTTCATAACTCCCCAAAGCTTGCACGGCATCCATGTGAAAATAAGCATCATGGGCTTGCGCCAAATCCGAAATGGCTTGTACCGGATGGATGGTACCCAATTCGTTATTGACGTACATCAGGGAGATTAGTTTTTTTTGTGGGGTGGCTTCGAGAAGGGCTTTGAGTTGGCCTAAATCAATCCGCCCCTTCTCATCCACATCGAGATAAAGGACTTTAACCCCTTGACTTTCAACGGATAGCAAGCTGTGCCATACACTATGATGCTCGGTAGGAGCCGAGATAATCACTTCAACGCCCAAGTCTCGCACGGCATTTTTGATGGCCATATTATTGGCTTCCGTAGCGCAAGAAGTAAAAAAGATTTCTCCAAGCGAAGCGTTGATTCCGTGAGCTACGGTTTTGCGGGCATCTTCGATAATCATCCTTGCCTTGCGCCCTTCCGCATAGATGGAAGATGGATTGCCGTAATCTTCAGTCCAAATTTGGGTCATCCGGGCCACGACTTCCGGATCGACCGGGGTGGTTGCAGCATGGTCAAGGTATATTCTTTTTTTCATTTGTGAGCGTTTGGAAGGACTAGCCAAAAAAATCCAGCCCTTTTTGAATCAATTCTACTTTTACGCCTTCCGGCCAATCTTCCATGGAGGCTTGATTGGTCGAGACATGGGCAATATCGGCCTTCAATTGCAAGAGCCGGTCATCTACTTCTTGAAAAGGCAAGCCCAATTCGACCAAGCCTTTATCGGTAAATTCTTGCCGCATAATTTTCAGCCCGCTTTTCTTGACGGCTCCCATCGCTTGGCTCATCAAGTCATAACCAAAAGTCAATCTATACACATCCAAAATAGGCTCTTGGACAATCACCGCTTTCGCCAACGCATCCGCCGTGGCTTCTCGATAAGAACGTATCAATCCGGAAGTGCCCAGCAAAGTCCCCCCGAAATAACGCACGACAATGACCATGACATTAGTTAATTCGAGCTTGTCTATCTGTCCCAAAATGGGTTTTCCGGCAGTCCCACTCGGCTCCCCATCGTCTGCCGCCCGAAATAAATCACCGGTGTAGCCCAAGCGCCAAGCAAAGCAATGATGCCTTGCTTTGATATGCAATTTTTTAACTTCATTCAAGCGTTGTGTGGTCTCTTCGCGGGAGTGAATGGGAAAGGCATAGGCCATAAATTTGCTTCCTTTTTCTTTGTAAATACCTTCGACCGGAGCTTGGATGGTTTGGTAATGCGCTTTCATTTTTGGATAGGGCTTTGGTTTTGTATTTTTGCCGCAAGGCGCTACCGCTACTCAGAGACGATAACCATCTGATCTTCAACGTATTGGACTAGGTCTGTAAAATGTTTATCACGCTTCAAGTCTCGATTCCGTTCTAAAGGCAAGTCCACATTAATCCGTTTGACAAACTTAGAAGGCGCCTTTTTCATGATATAAATGTCATCCCCCAAATAAACCGCTTCCTGAATATCGTGGGTCACAAAAACAATGGTAGAATTGAATTTTGTCCAGATATCAGCCAACAAGTCTTGCATCTGCAACCGGGTATTGATGTCCAACGCCCCAAAAGGCTCATCCATCAAAATAATATCCGGATTGGAAATCAAACTACGGGCAATAGCCACCCGCTGCATCTGCCCCCCGGACAAGGTTGGATATTGAGCAAATTTGTTTTCGTGGCCGTCCAAACCGACCAATTGGATAAATTCCATGGCTTGTTCATGACGTTCTTTTTTGGAGATGCCTTTATAATTTAGCGCCAGCGCCACATTATCCAAGACGGTCATCCAAGGCAAGGAACTATACCGTTGAAAAACCATACTGATGCGTTCATCTTCCGTTTTGGGCTTGCCATTGATGAGTACTTCGCCTGAAGTCGGCTTTTGCAAGCCTGCGATGTAGCGCAACACAGTGGATTTGCCACAGCCTGACGGCCCTAAGATAATGGCAAATTCTCCTTGAGCAGGCTTGTCTTCAATGAGAAAATTCAGGTCTTTCAAGATGACGGTTTGCCCGCCATTATAGGTCTGCTGAATATTCTTGAGTTCAATTATATTTTCAAAATTGGTATCTTCCATAGTCTAAATAGCTTGTGCTTTAGAACGCCAGATTTTAAATTCTCCATACAACAATATCACCAGTCCGGACAGTCCGACCACCCAGCCTGCTTGCGCAAAAAAATCAGAAAAGGAACTCCAAAAAGTAGCACCAAAAATAGCTAGTGCAACGCCCAAGAAGATAGCCAAAATCCCCAACCTGGATTCTTTCAATCCATTGGGGCTTTCTGCAAAGTACTTGTGGGGGAACAGCCGCTTATCCAGCAAGGTAAATAATTTATCTTGCAGAATCCCTATCAAAACAATCACCAGCAGGATAGCAAATACTTTGTGGTTTTGCCCCAAACGTCCTTTGATGTAAATCAATGCTCCTACCCCGCCAATGCCTTTCGCACGGCTCAATAATTCGGCAATGATAATATACGTCCAAGAAATCGCCGTCAATACCCGAATATCGTCAATCAACTTGGTAAATACCGCCGGCAAATACACGGTTTTGATGGTCTGCCAATCGGTGGCACCCAGCGTATAGACCGTTTTTAGGTACACCGAATCGACTTCCTGAATGCGTTGGATGACGACCGGCAGCAGATAGACGAGAATACCAAAGGACAAAAAGGCGATTTTCATCGTATCGTTTATCCCAAACCAAGTCAAGAACAAGCCGGATAACGCAGTCAAGGGCAAAAAGCGTAAGGCATTGACTTGCCCGCTAAACATTTGCCGGACTGCAGGGATTAAGCCCAACAAAAAGCCCAGCGGCAAGGCCCACAAAATAGCCCAAAAATACCCTTGCGTATTCAGCCAAATCGAGTGCAGCGCATTGGGGACTAATTGGTCTTGGGACAGGAGAGACGGGTAGGATTTGATGACTTGATCGGGTCTGGGCAGAATGGGATAGACCTTGTGGTACTCCGTGACATTGGCAAATTTGATAGAATCCGCCGCAATGAGCGAGTCGATATTCACATCATTCCGGATGGACGAAGGCAGGTTTGGATCGACATCGACGACCGGTATTTGGCGCGAAAAGGCTTCCGCCAAAATCCACCAAATCACAATCGTGACAATCAACCCCACAATGCCTAGCAGGATATTATTGGTTTTTTTTACAGAAATGGGTGCTAACAACGACATCTGTTCAATTTTTGCAACTACTCAGTAGGTCTCCTTCGAGTTAAAAAAGTACACCTTGCTGAATCGTAAAGGCTTTTCTATCTGCCAAACCACCATAGAGAATATTTACCAATTTTTAATGCCCCTTGGGACTTCACTAAGGGCTCGCCCCTTTCGGAAGGCACAATGTAGGGCAGTTATTTGGTTTAGCCAAGTTTTTGCTTTGTTTTTTTGGGGGGAAGGATGGGATTTGCTCCTGCTTAATGATTGGTTGATTTGGATCTTTGGTCTTTGAGGGTGCGCCGATGGCGCTTTTGGTCTTGTCTTCGGTAGTCGCTCACTAATCATAGATTTCCAAAATCTTGGGTAAATGGGCATTATCGGATGAAAAGATTGGCGATAGGCTTCGGGCATTTGGTAGATTTTGAAAATCGGGATGGGGGCGATTTAAACAAAACAGAAAAAATTTTATTTATTAAACAGAACAAAAGAATTTCATGTATTTAGTCAAGACGCCACCTATCGCAAAAAAAATCTTTTGCGACTATGTTTGGGACATACCGACGGAGGAGAAAGTGCTGTATTTCACTTTTGACGATGGGCCTATACCGGAAGTTACCCCGATGGTCTTGGACATTTTACGTGATTTTTCGGCAAAAGCGACTTTCTTTTGTGTCGGCGACAATGTGCGCAAGTACCCAAAAATATTTGAACGAATCCTATCAGAAGGGCATTCCGTCGGCAATCACACTTTCCACCATCTCAATGGTTGGAAAACCCCAAAGGAGATTTACTTGGATGATGTCGAACAATGCCATAAATTGGTTTCATCCAAATTATTTAGACCGCCTTACGGCAAAATCACCCGCGAACAGGCACATACTCTTAAATCAGACTATAAGATTATTATGTGGGATATACTCTGTGGAGATTTTGATCGTCGGGTGACTTCCAATGATTGTTTTGCCCGGATGAAAAAACATGCTAGCCCCGGCTCCATCATCGTCCTACACGACAGCTTGAAGACTCAAAAATGTGTGCGCCAAGCCCTCCCGACTACTTTGCAATTTTTTATGGATCAGGGGTATCGGTTTGAGCGGATTGTTTAAAGGTGAAGGGTGTCCCAAATTTCTGGCAAAGTGGAC
>JALVCY010000527.1 GCA_027009605.1 Saprospiraceae bacterium | reverse complement strand
CCAAAGCCGGTTTATTGACGCTTACGCAAAAAATCGCTCCTTACATTGCGGCGCTAAAAGTCCATGCCGATATTATTGTTGATTTTGATGAAGACTTGGTGGCGCAATTGCAGGATTTGGCGAAAGCCCATGATTTTTTAATTTTTGAAGACAGAAAATTTGCAGACATCGGCAACACCGCCGTACTTCAAATGACCCAAGGCCTACACCGCATAAGTGACTGGGCTTCAATGGTTACCGCCCATGTTACCGCCGGCGAAGGCAGTATAGTTGCGCTCAAAAATGCCGCCCCGAGTATTGCCATTATCCCCATCATTCAAATGTCCACCCAAGACACGCTCACCGACCATCACTACTGCAAAAAAGCCATGCAAGTCATCCAAAAACATCCGGATGCCGTCATCGGCGTAGTCGCTCAATCCCATCCGGCCCCCGACGAATTATTAAAATTTACGCCCGGCATTAACTTGGATGTCAAGGGGGATTCCAAAGGTCAATCATACCACTCCCCCGAAGTTGCCTTTGAAAAATATAAGACGGACTTTATCATTGTTGGCCGGGGCATCTATCAAGCGGCTGACCCGGAAGCAGCGGCCAAACGTTATGCAAAAATTGCTTGGGAGGCACAAAAGATAAAATGAATCATCCAACAATCAAAAAAAAAAATCCAAAAACTTCCCGAAGAATAAAAAAAGGTTTTACCTTTGCCCAAACCTATTCAAATGTACAGACTAGTCCGAAGCCTACTCTTTCTGTTTGATGCCGAAGCGGCTCATCATCTCGCTTTAGCTGCTTTAAATTTCTCTAGTCGTCTTCCCTTTATTCCAGTCCTGTTAAGGACTTTTTTTATGCCCCGACCCGGGTCGAAACCCATTGAGCTATTTGGCTTAAGCTTTCCCCATCGTGTGGGTTTGGCGGCCGGCTTTGACAAAAATGCTCAGTATATTGATGCCCTGGCCAACTTGGGTTTTGCCTTTATTGAAATCGGAGCCGTAACGCCTTTGCCCCAAAAAGGAAATCCCAAACCCCGACTCTTCCGGCTCAAAAAAGACCATGCACTAATCAACCGTATGGGCTTTAACAACAAAGGCCTAAAAAATACCATCAAAAACCTAAAAACCAAAAATAGCCGTATCATCATCGGTGCCAATATCGGTAAAAATACAGATACACCCAATGAACAAGCAAATGAAGATTACATCCTGTTATTCAAGCAGTTACACGACTATGTGGACTATTTTACCGTCAATGTGAGCTGTCCTAATATTAAAAATTTAAAAGAACTGCAAGACAAGGATAGCTTACTCAGTTTGCTCTCCGAATTAAAAATAATTAATACCCAAAAAACCAAGCCGAAACCCATTCTCCTAAAAATCTCTCCGGATTTGACCTGGGAGCAACTCGACGATACTTTAAGCATTATTCAAGCCACCCAAATAGATGGTATCGTTGCTGTCAACACGACTGCTACCCGTCAAAATTTGACCTATTCCACTAAGCAAATCAATCAATTCGGAAACGGCGGACTCAGTGGTGCCCCCCTAAAAGACCGGGCAACCGAAGTCATCCGGTACATCGCCCAAAAAACCAACGGCCGCCTTCCTATTATCGGAGTCGGCGGGATTCAATCCAAAGAAGATGCCCAAGAAAAATTAGAGGCCGGAGCCTCGCTAATTCAATTATTTACCGGCCTAGTCTATGAAGGTCCCGGCCTTGTCAAAAAATTAAGCACAGTCCAAATAGCTAACCCAAAAAAGAAAATATGAGCCTACTTCTCACCCATGCGACGATTCATAACAAACAGCAAAACTTGCTGATTCACAATGGTCTCATCGCTTATTTGGGCAATCAATTTCCGGAGGCAACTCATACCATCAACCTTTCAGGCAAACACATCATCCCCGGCATGATTGACCCACACACACACATCCGGGATTTGAGACAAACCGACAAAGAAGACTGGACATCTGCTTCCAAAGCAGCCATCAAGGGCGGGGTCACCACGGTTTTTGACATGCCCAACAACCGGCCACCGACCGTCAATCTGGAATACCTGAATCTAAAGAGAGAAGTTGCCAAAAAATCCTTGGTGCACTACAAATTTAATATTGCCGCCACGGCAGATAACTTAGACGGTGTACAAGAAATGCTGGCTTCCAAACCCCA
>JALVCY010000526.1 GCA_027009605.1 Saprospiraceae bacterium | reverse complement strand
ACGGAGCCAGCTATGCGCATAATCCTGACTGCAAGGAATGTATTTTCTTTGTGAAATACAAGCACAGCGGAGATGTAGATTTTATCAGGTATTATGAGACTCCTGATACGAACGCTTTGATATTTGCTGTGAATAACTTGTTACAATTAGATGACGGGGGTTATTTTCTATTCTCGTTCTACGAGCCAGATGATGGAGAGAATATCCCCCGTCTAATTCGAATAGATGCTCAGGGCAATGAATTGTGGCATCGTGATTATGCTGCCGGGGATACTTCTGTAGCATTTCTTGATGTGTTGGGTTTGTCATCAAATGAGATTGTTGTTTCCGGTTATAAGTATAAGTTTGCGCCAAGTTATATTTATATATTTGCAAAACCTTATATTTTTAAAATGGATAGTACCGGTAATATTATACATGAGGTATTTGATGATACCGATAGTTTGTTAAGTGCAAGAATTGTAGCTACTGATGATGGTGGCTATCTTCAGACCGTGGAGAAAATTACTCAGTTTGACTCAGGTTATTTATCTCTTGCAGGTATTCGTAAATTGGATGCTGATTTTAAAGAAGACTGGATATGGTATATGGATTTCGATCCAATAGGTATGGCTTATCTTGATATCATTCAGACTACAGATGGGCATTATGTAGGATCTGGGGTAAGGGGATTTTCCGGTACAGGTAAGCCAGCTATGCACATAAAGATAAAAGAAGAAGGCACTGTTTTATGGGAGCGATTTGATTATTCGCATTATGGTAATTCGGTAGGGCTAAAAACTCGGGCGAGAGCATCAGGGGTATTATCCAGTGGTAGTATAGTATCTGTTGGGAGTGCTCATATTGCTGAGCCTTATGGCTATTCAGAGAAAGGCTGGCTAATCAAAATCTCCTCCGGTGGATGTGTGTATGAGATGGATACGTCGGATTGTTGGGCAGGGGCGACGGTGGTGGATGCTACGGAGATACATCAAGCACTGGAGATACAGGTCTATCCCAATCCAGCAGATGATGAGCTAATCATCCTAATGCCCATCACCGCACACAAAGAAATAACGATACATCTCTATGACATAACGGGGCGTTTTTTGCGCAAGCAAAGGCTAAAAAACGGAGTTAATAGCTTGATTATTAGTGCTTTGCCAAGTGGGATGCTTTTTTACACCGTCCTTTCGGACAAAGGTATCTTAAAACAAGGAAAATTGATAAAAAACTAGAGATATGAGAAATACAATTTTTCTTTTTCTTTTTTTAGGGCTTACGCCAATGAGTAGTCAGGCTCAGGTGGGTTTTGATAGTGTGTATCATTTTATTCCGACCCATGCCGAAGATCTTCATGCCTTGGTGGTGGACAACGATACTTTAGTGGTTATGCGTGCAGGATTTGATACTCTAGTAAATAAGTGGGGGATAAATCTTCTGAAGATGGATACGTTTGGGAATGTTATATTTTCTCAAATGTTATCGGATAGTATGGGGAGTCATATTGTCAGTCAATGGGGAAATAAGCTAATAAAAACGGCAGATGGCGGCTATGCTTACGGAGCCAGCTATGCGCATAATCCGGACTGCAAGGAATGTATTTTCTTTGTGAAATACAAGCACAGCGGAGATGTAGATTTTATCCGGTATTATGAGACTCCTGATACGAACGCTTTGATATTTGCTGTGAATAACTTGTTACAATTAGATGACGGGGGTTATTTTCTATTCTCGTTTTACGAGCCAGATGATGGAGAGAATATCCCCCGTCTAATTCGAATAGATGCTCAGGGCAATGAATTGTGGCATCGTGATTATGCTGCCGGGGATACTTCTGTAGCATTTCTTGATGTGTTGAGTTTGTCATCAAATGAGATTGTTGTTTCCGGTTATAAGTATAAGTTTGCACCAAGTTATATTTATATATTTGCAAAACCTTATATTTTTAAAATGGATACTACAGGTAATATTATACATGAGGTATTTGATGATGCTGATAGTTTGTTAAGTGCAAGTTTCGTGGCTACTGACGATGGCGGCTATCTTCAGACCGTGGAGAAGATTACTCAATTTGACCCATATTATAAATCTATAGCCGGTATCCGGAAGTTGGATTCTAATTTTCATCAGGAGTGGATAAGGTATATGGATCCATACCCAAATGTAACTGGTATGGCCTATCTCGACATTGTTCAGACTACTGACGGGCATTATGTGGCCTCAGGTGGAAGGGGGTTTGCCGGTACGGATAAGCCCGCAATGCACATAAAGATAAAAGAAGACGGCACTGTTTTGTGGGAGCGATTTGATTTTTCACATTATGGTAATACTAAAGGGATAAAAGCATATGCCAGAGCATCTGCTGTACTCTCTAGTGGCAGTATAGTATCTGTAGGAAGTACACGGATTACTGAACCGTATGGCTATTCAGAAAAGGGCTGGTTAATCAAAATCTCCCCCGGTGGATGTGTGTATGAGACGGATACGCTAGATTGTTGGGCAGGGGCGACGGTAGTGGATATAAAAAAGCCGCCCCCATCTCAAGAAATCCAAGTCTATCCCAATCCGGCAGGCGACGAATTAACCATCCAACTAACCGGAGATTTACATCAAAAAGCATATGTTTATTTCTACGATGTGACGGGGCGTTTATTGCGCAAGCAGCGATTGGACTCGGCGTATAATGTATTGACTATCAGTGATTTGCCGAAAGGGATGATTTTTTACACGATTAACTCGACAGAAGGGGTGTTGTGGCATGGAAAGCTGGTGGTGGATCGCTAAGCACGGAGCGCAGCGCAGTGATTGGTGAGCCAAGAATGGAGCACGGAAGATAAACACAAGCACTGTCGTTTGCCAAGAACAGAAGCCCTACTTTCAAAAAATCATCGTGCGAACGGTTCGGCTCACCCACCGATTCCTATCGGTGCTCCGCCAACTTTGCCGTCCTTCGTCGGCAAAGGCTGCGAGCTTAGCGATCCGGAGCGGAGCACGGAAACCAAACAGATGATACGGATTTGCTGACAAAAGGTAATTGTTTGATTTTAGCCTTAGACTCCATCTTGGGAATTTTTCGTGTTTTTCGTGTTTTTCGTGGTTAAAAAAAGTCGTGTTTTTCGTGGCTCAAACGAGTTCAAATGTACACGTCATATTTTCGTGTCTTTCGTGTTTTTCGTGGTTAAAAAAAAGTCGTGTCTTTCGTGGTTCAATCATCTTGGGGTTTAGGATGCCGCCCACCCGTGCGTCCCTACAGGTAAACTAATTCTACTCCAATTACAAGAGAAAGCGTATCTTTGTCGCAAAAACGTATGCTTACTCAAGTTTGGAATTGGCTAAAGACAGATCATCGACTAGTTTTTTTTATTATTTTTGCTTTCACGGCGGTACATTTGACGGAAGTCAAAATCACCATGACCCCCGCTTGGACAGATGGTACGCTAGACCACAATCATCAATCTTTGCTGGCCGGCACATTTACCAATAATGAACAATCCCGGCTTTTTCAATTTTTGGTGCCGGAATTTTTTAGGAGAACCATCGGCTATACGGTGCAAGAATCTTATGAATTACAGCGGCGTTTGTTTACGTTTTTGTCCTTTGCACTCTTCTTTTTGTATGCGCGCAAGTGGTTGAGTCAAGAATTAGCCTTTTTGAGCGTCATGTTATTGGCGGTGACGATGCCGTTTACATTCAGGAATCATTTGCAGGAAAGTGCGTCTCTGCTGATGGTTACTTTTGTGCTGGGAATTTGGGCGATTCGGGAGAAAAAAGATATTGCTTTTGCCGTCATTTTGTTGATTGGAGCGGTCAATAATGAAACGATGCTGTTTTTGCCGGCGCTGTATTTTTTTGATAGATTTGAGCGGTGGGATATGAAGCATTTGATACAGATTGCGGCCAAGATGTTGGTGTTAATAGCGCCTGCTTTTGGGGTGGTGGGGTATATCCGGTATTTGACACGGGATGCGCCGCATTTAGGCGGGGCGTATCACCTTCCGGGAAATATTAGTGTGATTCGGTTTCCGATTTTGTTGTTTCATATCTTTTGGGTATTGGCATTTTTGAAGATGAAGGACAAACCCCGTTTTTTACAGCGCGCCTTGTGGACAGTCCCATTATTTATTATTCCACACATGATAACGGGGATTATCTCCGAGACTCGTCAGATGTTGCCATTGACTTATATTATTTTCCCGTCAGCTTTGTTGTATCTCTTCGGTACAAGCAATAAACTTGTAAAAAAAGCCTTAGATTAGCAACCAACCGAATCCTCTATGACTCGACTATTTTTCTTTTTGTTGCTGGTGTTTTCACTGTTTCGATGTGCCCAAATCACGCCTTTGGAAGGGGGTGAGAAGGACATCACTCCCCCGCAATTGGATACTCTCCACTCCAGCCCCTTGGGGGCAACCCATTACCACCCCAAAGAGATAAAATTGAGTTTCAATGAATGGGTACGACTGAATAATGTGTTTAAAAATGTGTTGGTGTCTCCACCATTGGCCAAGCGCCCAAAAATCACCCTGAAGCGCAAAACAGTTGTTTTTGAGTTTGATAAAGACGAAGTCCTTAAGGACAATACGACCTATTCCATTAATTTCGGTTCGGCCATTGTGGACTTGACCGAAGCCAACCCGGCCAAAGGATTGACTTATGTGTTTTCGACCGGTGACGCCATAGACTCTTTGACCGTTACCGGAAAAGTGGTGGATGCTTACACGCATAAGCCTGTTGAAAACGTAAATGTCATGTTATACGCAAGCGATGGCGATTCTGTGGTCTATCAAGAGAAGCCCTATTATTTGGGAATTTCGGACAAAACCGGTCAATTTGCCATCCACCATGTTCGTGCGGGGCAGTATAAGGCATTTGCACTCAAAGATCAGGATTTTAACTATTTATTTAGTCAGCCGGATGAGCCTATAGGCTTTTTGTCCAAACGGCTGACGGTCAGTGATACGACGCCGCCCTTGACTTTTAGGCTGTCGCCCGAACGGTTGCCGCTCAAACTCAAAGGAGTCAAGAATATCGCCAATGGGGTGAAACTTCTCGAATTTAATCGCACACCTTTAGCACCGGATTTTCAACCGGAGCATGTACAGGCATTTAAATACCTTGAAAAAGGGGATTCTATAAAAATATGGTATTCCGGGGTCGATACGACGTCGAAGTTGATTATCCTTTCGGAAAAAAAGGCGGTGGATACGATTTCCTTGCGCCCCAAGTCCCGGCTGCCTTCTATCCGCTCGATTCATTGTCAGGCATTGGCCGGCAAAAAGGGGACACTATCCGCAATGCCCAATCATCCGGTTTCCATCGAGTTTAACCTTCCGGTAAAATCGTGGAATGATTCTCTCATTATTTTGTCGAAAGACAGTCTGACCGACAAGCTGCCAACAACCATCCAAATAAGCCCCAAAAACCCGAAAGTCTTGCAGATAGGTTTTCCTTGGCAGGAAAAATCTACTTATCGGTTGACTATTTTTCCGAAAGGAATCCGGGCATTGAATGACCATTTTTTAGAAGATACGCTTGCGCAAAAAATAACCCCCATCTCAAAGGAAGACTTGGGAAATATACAATTAACGATTCAGCCGCCGGATTCCACCAAGCAGTATGTGCTCCGCTTGCTGACCAAGGGACAAGAAAAACAGATGGAGATTTTGCCGAAAGGAAAAAAACAGGTGGTAGAGTGGAAACTATTGCCGCCGGGGGATTATTCGCTGGAATTAATCGAAGATGATAACCAAAATGGCGTCTGGGACCCCGGAAATTATCTACACGCCCAACAACCCGAGCGCATTTTCGTTAAATCTTTGGATAAGTTGCGTGCAAATTGGGATTTGGAAGTCATTTGGACGCCGACGAAGATGGGGCAAGCACCCGAAAAAAAATCGTAACTGTTTAGGTGCTCCTATTTTAAGGCAAAAAATAGTGGGTACCTAAATAGTTACAAAAAATCAACCGATGAAACTAAGAGCTGAAGACTTAAAGAAAATATACGGCCGGCGAGAAGTAGTCAAAGGCGTGTCGGTAGAAGTCAACCAAGGAGAAATAGTGGGTCTGCTAGGGCCTAATGGCGCCGGAAAAACGACGTCATTTTATATGATTGTGGGCTTTATTAAGCCTAACTTCGGCAAAGTATTCCTAGACGATATGGAAATTACCGACTTGCCGATGTACAAGCGGGCACAAGAAGGCATCGGCTACCTGCCCCAAGAAGCTTCCGTCTTTAGAAAGCTAAGTGTCGAAGACAATATCAAGTCCATTTTGCAATTTACGAACCTATCTAAAGCCGAGCAAGCCGAAAAACTCGAAAGCTTGATTGATGAGTTTGGTCTTGAAAAAGTGCGCAAAAGCAATGGCGATACGCTTTCCGGCGGCGAGCGCAGGCGGACGGAGATTGCACGAGCTTTGGCGACTTCCCCAAAATTTATCTTGTTGGACGAGCCTTTTGCAGGGATTGACCCCATCGCCGTGGAAGACATCCAATACATCGTCGCCAAATTACGGACAAAAAATATAGGCATCTTAATCACCGACCATAATGTACAAGAGACCTTGTCCATTACGGATCGAGCCTATCTGATGTTTGAAGGAAACATCTTGCGGACAGGGACGTCTGAAGATTTGGCCAATGATGAGTTGGTGCGTAAGCTGTATTTGGGCTCACAGTTTGAGTTGAAACGAAAGATTATTGACTTGGAAAAAGAGCGATAGATGCGATGGATTTTGATTATTTTGGTGGGTAGTTTACTATTGGGCTGTGACGATGGAAAGGATTTTTCAAAGGACTACAAGACCCGGCGGATTCTCGATTCTCTTTTCCGAAAGGAGCGGGTTGTATTAGATAGTGAATTAGCCGTCCAATGCTCGATATTTACAGCGCAACGGATAGACGGTATGGTCGATTCTATCTTGGTGGTACGCCGTCAAGAAGTAGAAGATATTTTAAGAAGAGAAGCCTTGGAAAATGCAGAAAACAAGTAAGATATTCCTACTCCTTATGCTCATCTTGGGGCTCTCCTGCCGGAAAAAACCGGAAACCCAAAAGGAGTATCTCCAAAGAGCATTGAAAGACAGAATCGCCAAGCACGTCGAAGAAAAAAAAGAGAATTGTAACAAAAAATTGAATGAGAAGGCCGCTGAGATTGCGGATTCAATTCTTCTCCAAGAAGCTTTGGTCATAGATTCCATCCAAGCCAAACTCCCTGTTGTCCCGCCTAAGCCGGCTTTTATAGACCCCAAACCGATTGCCGATTCTTTGCCTGTTCAGCCATTCTTGAAAAATGAGCCCTTGGATACCCGCAAAGATACATCGTCGGTGGAGCGCTAGCCCGGAAGAATGCAGAATGAAGAGTTAAGAAATTTGGAATAGTCCACGTTATAGTTCTTGCTCCCAATCCCCAAAATATTTAAAGACTTTTTTTATGAAATCCTCAAAAATCCCCGTAGGAGTTTCACAAGGAAACCCCCGACGGCCTTTAAATATTTTGGGGAGAGTATTGATAGGATCGACAGATGAGCCAAGAATCACGCATTAAAGACCAAAGCATCCACTACACCATGCTCAAGCTTTCCCACAAAAACGGATCGCTAAGCTTGGAGCGCAGCGGAAAGATTGGTGAGCCAAGAATTGCACACTGAAGATTAAAACATCCACTACCTTCTGCCAAACTTTTTCCATCTTTCCGTCTCCCGAATGAATTCGAAAGTACCGATGGTAGAGCCAAATTTATCTGAAGACCGACGGCCGGAGTATCGAGAAAACTACGAGAGAAGACACCGAACCTGTTTCTTTCAGGAGCACGTGGCGCAAATTTGCTTCGCTCATTTGCTACATCTTGGAACTAAAGTTCCAAGACCTTTAAGCGGCTTGCTCTCCCAATCTCCAAAATACAGCAAAAAAAGATACTTTTTTCTAACCCAATAAAATATATGACCACTTTCCAAAAGTTTTAAACTTTTGGAAAGTTCTCTTGGAGTAAAGATTGAAGGTTCCAAAAGTAAGAGTAGGGAATAGATAGGAATCGACAGGTGAGCCAAGAATCACGCACTAAAGACCAAAGCATCCACTACACCATGCTCAAGCTTTCCCACAAAAACGGATCGCTAAGCTTGGAGCGCAGCGGAAAGATTGGTGAGCCAAGAATTGCACACAGGAGATTAGAGCATCCACATACTTTATGTTTAACTTTTTTGCAAAAATTCCGGAAATCATACATGAAGCCAAGCAAATGTAGTATCTTTTTCTTGGTCTTGTGCGAACGGTTTGGCTCACCAATCTCTCCACCTTTTTTCGACTTCGTCGTCAAAAGGCTACGAGCTTAGCGATCCGATGAGTGGACGTTTTTAATCTTTTGCTTGGAATACAGCGCAGAGCCGATAGGAATCGGCAGGTGAGCCAAGAATCACGCATAGGAGATTAGAGCATCCACTACACCATGCTCAAGCTTTCCCACAAAAACGGATCGCTAAGCTTGGAGCGCAGCGGAAAGATTGGTGAGCCAAGAATTGCACACAGGAGATTAGAGCATCCACATACTTTATGTTTAA
>JALVCY010000525.1 GCA_027009605.1 Saprospiraceae bacterium | reverse complement strand
AATGTAAGACCTGCCTTGCGGCAAAAAAAAAAGAAAAAATGAAAATACCAAAACCATCTAACTTCATAGAAGAAATCGTCGTTCAAGATATCAAATCCGGAAAGCACGCAGGACGTGTACATACGAGATTCCCGCCGGAACCCAACGGCTATTTACACATAGGACATGCCAAATCCATAGTCCTGAATTTTGGATTAGCTGCCAAATACGGGGGCATTACCAATCTGAGATTTGATGACACCAACCCGTCCAAGGAAGAGCAAGAATATGTGGATTCCATCCGGAGAGATGTCAAGTGGTTGGGCTTTGATTGGGGCGACCGGGAATACTATGCGTCGGATTACTTCGAAGAATTGTATGCCATGGCCATCCAACTCATCAAAAAAGGATTGGCCTATGTGGA
Source organism: Saprospiraceae bacterium (assembly GCA_027009605.1). Taxonomy (GTDB): domain Bacteria; phylum Bacteroidota; class Bacteroidia; order Chitinophagales; family Saprospiraceae; genus HyVt-613. Next base: position 1,772 of record JALVCY010000525.1, on the reverse strand, counting down.
CGACTCCACCCCCGAAGAAATTGCTCAACACAAAGGCACACCCACCACAAAAGCAACGCCTACCCCCTATCGCAACCGCTCCATCGAAGAAAATTTGGACCTATTTCACCGGATGCGTGCCGGCGAATTTGAAGACGGAAGTAAGGTTTTGAGAGCCAAAATCAGTTTGGATTCGCCCAATATGCACTTGCGCGACCCGTTGATGTACCGCATTAAGCGGGCGCATCATCACCGCACGGGAGACAAATGGTGCATCTATCCTATGTATGACTTTGCCCACGGGCAATCGGATTCTTTGGAAAAAATTACCCACTCTATCTGTACGCTGGAATTTGTGCCGCATAGACCTTTGTACAATTGGTTTATCAAGAATTTAGAGATCTTTCCTTCCAGACAAATTGAATTTGCCCGTTTGAATTTGACTTATACCTTGATGAGCAAACGAAAATTGCTCAAGCTGGTTGAAGAGGGCATTGTAAACGGTTGGGATGACCCGCGCATGTTGACTATTTCCGGTTTGCGCCGAAGGGGATACACGCCTGCTTCCTTACGGGAATTTGCCCATCGTATCGGTATCGCCAAGCGGGACAATATGATTGACATGGCGCTTTTGGAGTTTGTCATCAGAGAAGAACTCAACCGCATCGCCCTACGTGTCATGGTAGTCACCGATCCTATCAAAGTAACCATCACCAATTATCCGGAAGGAAAAGAAGAGCTGTTAACCCTCATCAACAACCCGGAAGATGAGTCCGCAGGTTCCAGAGAAGTGCCCTTTTCTAACTCGCTATACATCGAGCGGGAAGACTTTATGGAGCATCCACCAAAGAAATGGTTTAGGCTTTCCCCCGGTGGCGTAGCACGTCTTAAAGGTGCTTATATCATCCAATGTGACGAAGCCATTAAAGATGCTAACGGACAAGTAACCGAACTAAAATGTACTTATTTTCCCGACAGTAAGAGTGGACAAGACAATTCCGGCATCAAAGTCCGGGGTGTATTGCATTGGGTATCTGTACCTCATGCCTATGAAGGTGAAGTCCGCCTATACGACCGCCTATTTAAGGTCGAAAATGTAGGGGCTTCCGACTTGCCTATCGAAGACATCATCAATCCCAATTCGTTGGTGGTCATCCCGAATGCCAAAATGGAACCTGCGCTCCGGCATGCATCGACGGATACTTACTACCAGTTTATGCGTAAAGGTTATTTCTTTTTGGATCCGGATTCGACGGCTGATAAGAAAGTGTTTAACCGGACGGTGACGTTGAAGGATGGGTGGAAACGGAGGAAATGAGGGAGTTGAAGGAGTTGATTCGCTTCGCTAGTTGAAAAAGTTGAGACGTTCGCCTTCGGCTCACTAGGTTGAGAACTCGTCCCGATTACTATCGTGGATACGGACTTCGTGGTTGAGTGCTTCGCAGGTTGAGATGATCTGGGTTTTTGTTTGGGATTTTACTCATTATATGATATTTGGGATTCTGTTTGGGTTTTTAGTTGAAGAAGTTGATTCGCTCGCAAGCTTCGCTAGTTGATTCGCTCGCAGGCTTCGCTAGTTGATTCGCTTCGCTAGTTGAGACGATTTGGGTTTTTGATTGGGATTTTATTTTATCCTTTGATATTTGGCAGTTACAAAGATGCCGCACCTATGGCGCTCGATCCATTTTGATTGTTCTGTTCTGTATTTGATATAGTTGTAAGTTTTTTTAGCTGCCTAGCCGTTATACCGTTAGTTGCCTTCGGCGTTCAATTTGTGCTTCGCACGTTCAATT
>JALVCY010000524.1 GCA_027009605.1 Saprospiraceae bacterium | reverse complement strand
ACTTTCCAAAAGTTTAAAACTTTTGGAAAGTTCTTGTATGGTAAACGAAATAAAATTTTGTTCATCGCTTTGATTTTTGGCTGAGTGGACTTTTCGGAGCGGACTCAGCGTTCAAGCGTCAACTGATTGGCTGATTGTACATAACTAGTTGATTTCCAGCACCTTCGATTGAACAGTTGAACGATTGAACAAAATCTCCAAACAGAATAAAATTTGGTGATTTTGCATCAGAATACTATTCGGAGTGAACTCAACTGCGAAAAATCAGGTAGGAAAGACAAAAGACGTTGGATTTCAATTCGGAATAAGGAAAACAATTCCTGTTTTGACTGATACAACAACTAAAAGCGCTCCGGGAATGAACGGCCGTGCATCCCCACAGCACACAGCAAAGCCCCCAAAACAATCAATCCGAAGATTCAACTAAAAAAGTCCAATTTTGTTAGGAATCCAGCAAATTATTTTGCAACCTTGCATTAGCAATAAAAAAACATAACTATTGAGCCACCCGCTAATTTTTGCTAGAAAATGGCCTTTTTGCACCTGTTTTGGCTAAAATTTTCTCACGTAAGGACGCACGGACGTGCGTCCCTACGTCAACATCCACAAAAATGCCTATTTTCTATCTAAAAATTGGGGCATCTAAATAGTTACAAAAAAACAAAATATGACAGAACAGATGGACTTAATCAGACAAAGCGCAAAAGATTTCGCTGAAAAGCATATCAGACCTGATTTTATGGAATGGGATGAACAACAAATATTCCCCGTAGAGGTCTTCCATAAATTAGGCGAACACGGATTTATGGGTATTTTGGTGCCCGAAGAATATGGTGGAGCCGGCTTGGGCTACCAAGAGTATGTTACCATCATTGATGAGATTGCTAAAGTCTGTGGCTCGATTGGACTATCTGTTGCAGCGCATAACTCCTTGTGTACCAACCATATACTCACCTTCGGAAACGAAGAACAAAAGAAAAAATACTTACCCAAACTAGCTTCCGGAGAATGGATTGGTGCTTGGGGGTTGACCGAACCCAATACCGGAAGTGATGCCGGACGAATGCAGTGCGTGGCCGTCAAAGATGGAGACGATTACGTCATTAACGGCTCCAAAAACTTCATCACCCATGGGAAATCAGGCCAGGTCATGGTCGTTATGACCCGTACCGGCGAGCCGCTTGACAGCCATGGCATGACAGCTTTTGTCGTGGAAAGGGGAATGCCCGGATTCTCCGCCGGAAAAAAAGAAAACAAACTAGGCATGCGGGCTTCCGAAACCACTGAAGTGATTTTTGACAATTGCAGAGTGCATAAGAGCCAAATGCTCGGGCAAGAAGGAGACGGATTTGTCCAAGCCCTAAAGATATTAGATGGTGGCCGTATCTCAATAGCAGCCCTGTCCTTGGGTATTGCTCATGGCGCTTTTAATGCCGCTTTGGCCTACAGTAAAGAAAGAGAGCAGTTTGGGAAACCCATCCATAAATTCCAAGCCATTAGCTTCAAACTAGCCGATATGGCCACCAAAATCGAAGCTTCCGAGCTCCTTATCAGGCACGCCGCCAAGCTTAAAGATGCGGGCAAAAAACTAACCAAAGAAGCAGCCATGGCCAAGATGTATGCTTCGGAAGTTTCCGTTGAAGTGGCGACAGATGCGGTACAAATTTTTGGGGGATATGGTTACATCAAGGACTATCCTGTGGAAAAATTCTATCGGGATTCTAAGCTGTGCACCATCGGTGAAGGCACTACAGAAATCCAAAAATTGGTGATTGCTAGGCAATTGCTGAAGTGATGGTAGGTTGGGAAGTTGAAGAAGTTGAAGAAGTTGATTCGCTCGCAAGCTTCGCTAGTTGAAGAAGTTGAGATGTTTGCCTTTGGTGTTCAAGTTGTGCTTCGCACGTTCAATTTGTCCTTCGCACGTTCAAGTGCCTTCGGCGTTCAAGGGGTAAGATTTCTTTCCGGCCTACCTTTCACCCTTTCACCCTTAACCCTTGACCTTTATCGGCGTCCAAGGGGTAAGATTTCTTTCCTGCCTAGCCGTTATACCGTTATACCGTTATACCGTTACACCGTTACACCGTCATACCGTTATACCGTTACACCGTCATACCGTTACACCGTCATACCGTTACACCGTTACACCGTCATACCGTTACACCGCTACACCGTTACA
>JALVCY010000523.1 GCA_027009605.1 Saprospiraceae bacterium | reverse complement strand
AATAAAGCCCCAATGCCCTCATTGTTTGAGATGGTCGTTGTCGAATTCAGCAATGCCACTAGCGATTTTCCCAAAATATATTCTGCGGCTAACGGCTTAAAACGAATGGCCCACAAATCGGCCTTTTCCGACAAAGAGACGTCCACATTTTGATTCCACAAACCGGTCAAAACGGATTTACTCCAAGCCTGATCTTCAAAGTATAAAATCAAGTCAAAGCATCCATCCGGCAAAATCGAATACTGTCGTATTTCATTGCCTTTATTCTCAAAATGCCAAAATGATTGTACAAAAGAAGCCAACATCCCCGTTGGCTTCTTTTCATTATAGACAATACTTTTTTTTGACCACTTTTCACTATTCCATTATAGCCTTTAGACACCGGCTCTGCCGTGGCATTTTTTATATTTCTTTCCACTACCACAGGGGCAAGGATCATTTCGTCCTATAGCCGGCTCGGTATGTTTGACGGTTTCTTGCACTTTACGTTGCCCCACATTAGCGGCAGCTTGATTTGCAGCCTGTTGGCCACTAGTCATCGAATCGTGAGACTCTGTGACATTTTGCATCGGCGACTGCTGCGCCTTGGCTTCCCGCACGTTATGTTCATCAAAGCCTTCCAAGTGACCTTTCATCAAAAAAGATACGACAGAGTGGTTAATCTTATGGATTGCACTTTCAAAAAGGTTGTAGGCTTCCATTTTATAGATGACCAACGGGTCTTTTTGCTCGAAAGAAGCCGTCTGGGAAGAATCTTTCAACTCGTCAATACTTCTTAAGTGCTCTTTCCAAGTATCGTCAATCAAAGCCAAGGTGGCTATTTTTTCGATATCTAAAGGAATAGACCGGCCTTCCGTTTCGATAGCATCATCAATATCAACAGCCATCGCCAAGTCTTTGGAGCTACCATCAATAAAGGGTACTTGAACCCGCTTATACCGATCGCCTTCTTTTAATTTAACATCCTTAATAAAGGGAAGCAGGATATTAATTAAACGCTCTTTTTTGTGTGCATAGCTTGTAAATATTTCTTCTTCAAACTGCTCCACCAAGCTTTCTACTTTTTGATTTTCAAAATCTTCTCTCGAAATATCCAAAGTCAAGCCAAAAATCATCAAAGCATCCATCTTTAAGGCTTCGTAATCTTCATTCTGTTTGGCGTAATGCACCACATTTTCCGCAAGGGAAACTATCATATTGTATATATCCACCGACAACCGACTCCCCCAAAGCGCATTTCTACGTTTTTTATAGATGGCTTCCCGTTGGATATTCATGACATCATCGTATTCCAATAACCGCTTACGAATACCGTAGTTATTCTCTTCCACTTTCTTCTGAGCGCGCTCAATAGACTTGGTGACCATTGAGTGTTGAATCACATCTCCTTCTTTATGCCCCATTTTGTCCATCATCCCGGCAATTCGCTCAGACTGGAACAGGCGCATCAACTTATCTTCTAGGGACACAAAAAACTGAGAAGACCCCGGATCCCCTTGACGACCGGCACGCCCCCGAAGCTGTCTGTCCACCCGTCTGGACTCGTGTCTTTCTGTACCGATAATGGCCAAACCACCCGCATCTTTGACCTCTTGAGAAATTTTGATATCCGTTCCCCGACCGGCCATATTGGTGGCGATGGTTACTTTTCCCGGAAGACCCGCTTCTGCGACAATCTCTGCTTCTCGCTGATGCTGTTTGGCATTCAATACATTATGTGGGATATTTTTGAGACTGAGCATCCGGCTCAGCTTTTCAGAAATATCAACCGAAGTAGTACCCACTAAAACCGGACGTTTAGCAGCGACTAACTTAGTAATTTCTTCAATAACTGCTGCGAATTTTTCACGCTCTGTCTTATAGACTAAGTCTTGACGATCATCCCGTATTATCGGCCGATTCGTTGGGACAATAACTACATCTAACTTGTAGATTTCCCACATTTCACGAGCCTCCGTTTCGGCGGTACCGGTCATACCTGACAATTTGTGGTACATCCGGAAGTAATTCTGCAAGGTGACCGTTGCGTAAGTTTGAGTTACATCCCCAATCTTCACATTTTCCTTGGCTTCTAAGGCTTGGTGCAAACCGTCGGAATACCGACGACCTTCCATCATCCGACCGGTCTGCTCATCCACGATTTTGACTTCACCATCCATGACCACATAATCTTCATCTTTTTCAAAAAGTGAATAGGCTTTTAACAATTGATGCATGGAGTGCAAGCGCTTGGACTTAATAGAAAAGTCTTGCGCCAAATTTTCTGTCATTGTGGCCTTTTCATCGTCTGACAATTCCTTGTTATTTTCGATTTCCATCATGGCCGTAGTGATATCGGGCATGTTGAAAAAATCCGAATCACTTGTCAATTTGGACAAGAACTCCAATCCCTTATCGACCAGCTCGACCGATCTATTTTTTTCATCAATAATGAACAACAACGGCTCATCCGCAATATGCATATTTTTGGATTTCTCCTGCATATAGAAGTTTTCCGCCTTTTGAAGCTCTACTTTGACCCCTTCTTGGCTCAAAAACTTAATCAAAGGGCGATACTTAGGCAAGCCGCGATAAGCTCTTAGTATCGCCAAACCGGCTTCCCCTTCATTGACTCCAACCTCCCCCTTCTCAAATGCTTTTTTGGCTTCATTCAGATAATGAGTGACGATTCGCCGCTGCTCCTGAATCAACTTCTCCACGTGCGGCTTTAAGGACACATATTCTTGCTCTTCTTCATCCTGCTCAATCGGCCCGGAAATAATCAACGGGGTACGAGCATCATCAATCAACACCGAATCCACCTCATCAATAATCGCAAAATGATGCTTACGCTGAACGAGTTCGTTGGGCGAGACCACCATATTGTCTCTCAAGTAGTCAAAGCCAAATTCGTTGTTGGTACCAAAGGTAATATCCGAGTCATACGCCTTTTTGCGTCCACCGGAGTGGGGCTTATAATTATTGATACAATCGACGGTCAAGAGCAAAAACTCATAAATCGGGCCGACCCATTCACTATCCCGTTTGGCCAAATAGTCGTTCACCGTAACGATATGAACCCCTTGCCCGGCAAGACCATTCAGATAAGCCGGTAAGGTCGCCACTAATGTTTTACCTTCACCGGTAGCCATCTCTGCGATTTTCCCTTCATGGAGCACCATCCCCCCAATTAACTGGACATCATAGTGCACCATATTCCACTTGACTTCTCCCCCGGCAGCTATCCATTCATTCTTCCAATAAGCTTTGTCCCCATCGATGATGACATGGTTTTTGCTTCCGGCAATTTCTCTATCATGCTCGGTAGCCGTTACTTCCAGACGCTCGTTTTCCAAAAATCTTCTGGCCGTCTCTTTGACGACGGCAAAAGCTTCGGGCAGCAATTCCAGCAAGACATCTTCCAAGTGCTTATCCCGATCTTTCTGCAGTCTATCGACTTCATCGAAGAGATTTTCCTTTTCTTCAAAATCTTCTGTGGCATTGGCCTGCTTGGTGGTTTCGATGATTTCCTTATCTATTTCCGAAAGGTAATCTGCAATCCGTTGCCTAAATTCAATCGTCTTATTCCGTAATTCATCATTAGATAACGGAGCCAGACGCTCAAATTCGGCATTCACTTGATCCACCAACGGGCCATAAGTGACCATATCTCGATCCTGTTTAGAACCGACAATCTTCTTGATGGTTTTCTTAAAAAAATTGAGCATATTCTTTATTTAAAAAGTAGAGTTAAAAGTTGATGTTTTTGTAGCTACACCGCACGAATCTCCATGCGGAGTAATTACCTTTTTTATTACCTTTACCGGCATTTGATTTGCTTACGCAAAAAAACAACGAAACTTTTCCCATTGAAATCAACACCGAATCATACAAAAAGGCACAAAATGCAAAGGTAATGAAAGTATTCGTGTAAAAAACAAGAAGAACACCAACTTCGTTTAAATGATATGCCGTAATATTGCAAAAAAAGGTAATTCATGCTTGGATAAAAACGAATGGACTCCAATCATGACTTATTTTTATACACAGACCAAACGGGTTAATCCTTTAATTTGTGGCAAATTTGGGGACTATTTTCGCCAGCCCTTTCGTTCTGTGCATATAAACAAAAAATACCATCAGGAATTATTCCACACTTAGTAAAAGCGAATAAAATGAGACATATTGTCTTAAAGACTTCATTTATTGCCCGCAAGCTTGACTTATTGTCAGCTACAGGCTGGATATGGATAGTCCTTTTTAGTGTCTTCGGCGCCGGTGGATGCCGACACACCCCCGCTGCCCCAAACAATCTAATTCCAATCAAATCATATTATTATCCTATTCATAAACTCGATGGCGGTATGATGTTTGTATATAAATATAAGAATGATAGGATGCCCGAATTCTATTATCATCTAAAAACACAAAAACTTCAGGACTCACTCTACCTAAAGGTTACGGAATTGCGCGGGGATTTTTCTGTAGAACAACGAATTACAGAGCAAATATTCCCTTCCGGAAGCAAAATCATAGACTATCAGATGATGGATTTAGACTCTTCCGGACAAGAATATATGGCTAACTTAGAAATTCTAAGTGGCGATACGTATCCTTTCTATGTTGAAAAAAACGGTGGGGTGTATATTTTTCAAGCGAAATGGTTTTTTCCTAACAATCCGGAGTTTAAATACACACTCATACGTAATAGAAGATATGCAGGAGACACGACCTTTGTATTCAAAGGCCAAAAGACTCCTGCCATTAAAATGTCAGCTAAAGAATTAATCGTTACCGAAAGCGAAGGTTATCAAGAGCTGGAATTTAATAAGACTGAAATTTATGCTAAAGGTCTAGGACTCGTATCGTCTAAGACGATTGTTTCTGACTCTTTTAGCCTAGAATACCAATTGGTGGATACTTTTTCAGGCAGCTTACTACCGGCTATGGAGTAACCCATTGGACATAATAATTTGTAAATGAGACAAACCCAATATATTCTTTTTTGTATGATACTTTTTGGCGCAAGCTACTTGTCTGCCCAAAAAGAAATCACCCAAAAAGATACTTTAACAAAAGTCACCGTCGAAAAACTCTCAAAAGACATCAATACGCCTTTTGACGAAATCATGCCCGTTCTCTCTAATGATGGCAAACAATTGTTTTTTACCCGTGTCGGTGCCGACGAATACCAACGTTCTTTAATCTTTCAAGGAGAAGATTTGTTTTGGAAAATGTCTTATAGCCTTTACCTAAAAAGTCTGGCCAAAACCTATGAATTAATCTCCGGAATCCCCATCAGCGACCCCGTTCACTCCAAGTTCAATCAAGATATTTGGGTCGCTGACATCCAAGAAGATGGCACCATCGGAAAAGTCAAAAATCTGCCTTTCCCTGCCAATAGCGCCTTGCCCAATAGTCTTTGCTCCGCAACTCCCAACCCCAATGCCTACGTCGTCATGAACCAATTTTTCCCGAAAGGGGGCATGCAAGGCGGATTTTCGGTACTTCGCAAAAAACAAGATGGATCTTGGGTCTTCCCCGAGCCAATAGACATCGAAGGGTTCAATGCGACACGCCAAGAAATCAACCTTAGCCTAAGCCAAAACGGCACCACTTTACTCCTGTCGATGACTCGAGGCGACTCTAAAGGCTCACAAGACCTTTACGTTTCATTTTTGAAGCCTTCCGGCCAATGGAGCTACCCGGTTAATCTAGGCTATGACATCAACTCTTCTTGGAAAGAAAGCAGCCCTTTTTTGGCTTCTGACAACAGGACTTTATTCTTCTCTTCCAACCGAACAGATATCTATGGCGGGTCTAATCTATACTCTTCTATCCGTTTGGATGACACTTGGCAGCATTGGTCAAAACCCGTTCTGTTAGTTTCGCCTGTCAACTCGAACGCCGATGATGGACAGCCTTTCTTTGATTTTGACACCGGCATGTTATTTTTTGCCTCCAACAGAGATGGAAAAAATGACATTTACCGGGTAAAAATTGAGCACCCCACCATCGAGCTTGTCACCGACGAAAAAGAATTTGTTGCATTAGAAGGTCATGTTGTTGACCAAAACGGCTGGTTGGTTTCCGGTGCAAAGATTATGTACCGCCCTTATAATTTTCTTGACTACAAAGAAGTTGCTGTTGCTGAAGACGGGACTTTCTCGTTGCGAGTCCCCAAGGGGAAAAAAATCCACTTAATCGCTAAAATGGATGGCTACAAGGGCGAAGCAAAACATCTTTTTTATCGAATGGACTACATGTATTTTAAGGCTCAATTCACCACCTTACACCTTAAAAAGGACAAAGACCTAGCAGCCGTAGAACACTTTGACAATGGCAGCAAAGATTCTGTGACCAAAATAATAAAAGATCAGCCTATTGTCAGAGAAAAAGCACAAAAACCAACACCTGCCAAGGCATCTAAAAAGAAAAAACGGAAAGGTCGGAAAATCGAGCTAAAACCTATCTTTTTTGAGCGCTCCAAAGACCATATCTTGCCCAAATCATTTCCTGAGTTAAACCGGCTCGTGCGTTTACTCAAAAAGTACCCTTCCATGCGTATCCGGGTAGAAGGACACACCGATAATAACGGCAAACCCAAAGCACTCATCAAGTTGTCGAAAGATAGAGCCGTGGCCATCAAGGCCTTTCTCGTAAACCGCGGAATCGATGAAAGCCGAATCGAAACGGTCGGCTTTGGCGGACAATATCCTTTTGTGGAAAACGATTCTGAACGCAATCGTCGCCGAAATCGTCGAGTAGAAGTCTATGTCATCAACAAGATTAAAGGACTGGAATTTTCTGAATTGAATCAGAAACATCGCTAAAACATGTCAAGAATAGCCCTAATCGAGCCCTTCTTGGGCGGTTCCCACCAAAAATGGGCACAGGGGCTGGCCACGCATTCCCGTCACTCCATTGATATTTTCGGATTACCTGACCGGTTTTGGAAATGGCGCATGCATGGTGGAGCGATTACGCTTGCGCAAAAAATAATAGACAGCCAAAAAGAATATGATATTTTTTTGAGCAGTGATTTCTTGGATTTGGCCTTATTCAAATCATTGGTGGCGGTGCATTATCCCCAAGCTCTTTTTTTCTTATATTTTCATGAAAATCAAATCAACTATCCGTGGTCTCCTACCGACCCGGACTCCACACTCCGGAGAGACCGGCACTATGGCTTTATCAATTACACCAGCGCCTTCGTAGCCGACCGGGTGTTTTTTAATTCAGTCTTTCACCTAGAGTCTTTTGTGGGAGCACTCCCTAGTTTTTTGAAGGCCTTTCCGGATGAGCAAAACCTAGAGACCATCCAAAAAATCAAAAACAAAAGCAAGGCCTTACCTCTAGCCATCAACCTGCCCCAACTTCGCACAAGCCTACCCAAAATACCTAATGCTATTCTTTGGAATCACCGATGGGAATACGATAAAAACCCAAAGGCTTTCTTCCAAATCCTACAAAACATCCAATCCAAAGGCATCGACTTCAAACTTATCATCCTTGGGGAACACACCCAAAAGTATCCATCTATTTTTGACCAAGCCCAACAGACATTCCGCAAGGAAATCATTCACTTCGGCTATGCAGAGTCTTCCGAAGATTACTGGACTTGGCTCCAAAAGGCGGCGGTAATACCGGTCACTTCTAATCAAGATTTCTTTGGTATTTCCATTGTGGAAGCGATGCATGCTGATGTCTATCCGATTTTGCCCGATCGATTGGCTTATCCGGAACATATCCCCTTTTTAGAGCAAAAAATACATTTGTATCATACCGATATGGAATTGGAACAGAAGCTAACCGCCTTTCTCCTGAACAAACCCACAGAAAAACCCTTTTCTACTTGGGTCAAACACTATGCTTGGACTACCGCCATCAAACAGTATGACCGCCTTTTGGAAAAATAAATAAGCGAAAAATTGACAAAACAATGAAAACAGGACTTTTTTTCGGCTCCTTCAACCCTATTCATCTGGGACACCTAGTGATTGCGGAGTACATGGCCACACGAACCGATTTGGATGAAGTCTGGTTAGTCGTCTCGCCCCAAAACCCGCTCAAAAAAAAGAAAAGCCTAGCCAATAACTTTGACCGGCTCCATCTTGTCCGATTAGCAACAGAAGATAATCCTAAGCTAAAAGTCTCCGATATCGAGTTTAAGCTCCCCATTCCTTCCTACACCGTGGACACCTTGACTTTCTTACGTGAAAAACATCCCAACCGAGAATTTGCCTTAATTATGGGTGGCGACAATCTTTGCAGCTTACCCAAGTGGAAGAATTATGAAATCCTCCTAAGAGACTATCCTATTTACGTCTATAATCGACCTAACTATGGTGATTGTCCCTTAAAGGAACATCCGGCCATTCACTTTTTTGATGCTCCTTTAATGGATATCTCGGCGACTTTTATCCGGGAGAGTATCAAAAAAAGGCTTTCTATACGATATCTGGTTCCCCCGAAAGTTTATGCTGAGATTCTGCAATCGGGGATGTATCGGTGATGGCCTTCGGCGTTTAATTTGTCCTTCGGATGCCTGCCTGCTGCAGACATGTTCAACTTGCCCTTCGGGCGTTCA
>JALVCY010000522.1 GCA_027009605.1 Saprospiraceae bacterium | reverse complement strand
GGTAGGGTGACACCATCAACATACCAAAAGCCAAAAAAATGAAGCCCAATCCCCCAAGCCCAAAACAACCCAAAATCCCCGTCCTAGGATTCACCGGATTCAGCGGCTCAGGCAAGACCACCATTTTGACGCAAGTCATTCGCCACCTAGAGAAATCCGGAAAAACCGTGGCCGTCATCAAGCACAGTCACCATCGTTTTGACATCGACAAAAAAGGCAAAGACAGTTATAAATTCCGGGCATCCGGAGCCCAACAAGTCATTGTCGCTTCCCAAAACAGATATGCGTTAATGGTTGAGAAAAAGCAAGAAGAGCCCGACTTAACCTATTTGATAAATAAACTGGACTTAGAAGGCTTAGATCTCATTCTTTTTGAAGGTTTTAAGCATGAAAACTATCCTAAAATTGAAGTCCATCAGAAATCACAAGAACGCCCCTTGCTCTATCCAAAGGATTCTTTTATCATTGCTTTGGCCACAGATGATTTGGCACATCCGGCTCCAATTCCCATTTTGGATATCCATGACATTTCTTCCATTTTTGAGTTTGTGGAGCAGATGATTTAAGTACCGGTCAACATACGACCAAGGACAACCAAGCTTCCGTAGAGATTCCCTTCCTACACGACAAAAAAAGAGCCACACCCAAAGAAAGGCGCAGCTCTTAAAAAAAATGTATTGGCTCTTGTAGCAGAACATATCTAGGGGGCAATATGTATATTTTTACTTGCTACGTTCCCCAACAAAATGATTTTCCTTATACTTAAACAAGATGTTAAATGTGGTCAAACTCCCATAGATTCGAGTGATATATTGTTGCAAATCTACCTTCTCGCTATCGGACAATCCTTTATGGGCATTGATCCGTTGTTCCATCACTCTCAAGCGATCCCGAACCATGACGATTTTGTGAAAGAAGGTATCAATCGGAATTTCCTTGGGGCTCACACTGCCATCTTTCGAGCTAATGGTCAGCTTTCCGCCATCCCACCTATCCGCAATTGGAACAATTTCAGAGACATCAGACCACGCTTTGAGTATCTTGGCCAATGATTGCTCCATATCGCTAAAGCTAACGGCAGATTCTACAGGGATGGCTTCGATGACTTCCCAAGCGGTATAGTTTTTACCCACTTCCTTGATACCATATTGAATAAAACAGACTTCATAAGCAGCCTGAAAAAGGCGAATAACCACGCCTTTCCCGTAAGCGGGATGGTTTACTCTGGAGCCGATTCCTAACACTGTATTTTCCATGGGGCTTTTTACGAAAGTGTTTTACTAAAGTTTCGATGCGGCTTAACCTCTGAGAGCACTTAGTTTAACAATAAGCCGACACCGAGCCATCTTGACGCAAAACTTAGTGGTAAGGCCTCCAAAACTTGGAATTGTAAAATAAATTCAGCATGTTTGCAGAAATAACCTAGCATGGGGACTTTCGAGATAAAAAAGAGACTTTTTTAGCTAAAATGATTCGTGCGGAGTAGTTACCAAAAGAGAAAAACATGCAACTAACAGATTCCGGCTATCGCCTGTCCAATGATATTGACCCGGTCGCTTTAGGCGACAAATACGGCGCCCCGATTTATATCTATGACAGCCAAATCATCAAAAATCAATATCAAAGGATGAAACAAGCCTTCGATGTCCCTAAATTGAAGATTAATTTTGCCGTCAAATCACTCTCCAATATCAATATCTTGAAGCTATTCAACAAGCTGGGCTCGGGTTTGGATTGTGTCTCTATTCAAGAAGTCGAACTCGGCCTAAAAGCAGGATTTGCCCCTAAATCTATTATTTTTACGCCCAGTTCCGTATCTTTTCAGGAGATGCAGCTTGCGCAAAAAAAAGGAGTCCGCATCAATATCGACAACATACCGATGTTAGAGCAATTTGGGGCAGAATATCCGGATATGCCCATTAGTTTGCGGTTTAATCCCCATATTTTTGCCGGGGGCAACCGCAAAATATCGGTCGGGCACATCAATTCCAAGTTTGGTATTTCGGTGCACCAACTCCCCCACGTCCTACGCATCGTCCAACAACTTCATCTCCAAATCGAAGGCGTCCATATCCATACCGGTTCGGATATTTTGGATACCGATGTTTTTTTGGCTGCGACCGAAATCCTTTTTAATACGGCGCTGTCCTTCCCGGATTTGGATTACATCGACTTTGGCAGTGGATTCAAGGTGGCCTACAAAGAAGGAGACAACGAAACCGATATCGAATTACTCGGCCAAAAATTCTCCAAACGCTTCAATCTTTTCTGCAAAGAATATGGAAAAACACTCACTTTAATGTTTGAACCGGGCAAATTCATGGTCAGCCAAGCCGGTATTTTTTTGGTGCAAACCAATATCGTCAAACAAACACCCGCCGCCGTCTTTGCCGGAGTCAATTCCGGATTAAATCACCTGATTCGTCCCATGTTTTATGATGCCTATCATCACATTGTCAATCTGAGCAACCCTTTCGGGAAAAAGCGGATTTATTCGGTGGTGGGTTATATTTGCGAGACGGACACCTTTGGGCTCGATCGCCAAATCGCAGAAATCAAAGAAGGAGATTATCTAGCCATTTTGAATGCCGGAGCCTATGGCTTTATGATGGCTTCCAACTATAATTCGCGGCTCAGACCGGCCGAAGTGCTCATCCACGAAGGGAAAGATTATCTCATCCGAAAGCAAGAAACCATGGACGACCTGCTGCGCAATCAAATTGAAATTGCACTCTAAGTTTGAAACTTTTGGAAAGTTTATTACTTTTGCAGCCGCAATTTTCTTTTATTCGTAACTGTTTAGATGCCCCAATTTTTAGATAGAAAATAGGCATTTTTGTGTATGTTGAAGCTACAATTTTTGAAGCGTAGCTGGGCTACGTGAGAAAATTTTAGCAAAGACAGGCGCAAAAAGGGCATTTTCTAGCAAAAATTAGCGGGTGGCTAAATAGTTACTTTTATTCTTCGTTATATGCGCAAACGAATGGTTGATTACTTTCGTTAAAATCTAGTAACTACTCAGTAGCCATCTATTTTCTTGCAAATTTGCACAGCAGAAAAAACTGTCTTAATGTCTGTAAAAGTAGAAGATCTCACCAAAGTCTATGGGCAACAACATGCCGTGGATAACATTAGCTTTGAAGTCCAAAGTGGACAAATCTTGGGTTTTCTGGGGCCAAACGGCGCCGGCAAGTCAACCACTATGAAGATGATTACTTGCTTTATCCCACCCACCCGCGGCAAAATTGAAGTCTGCGGCCTGGATGTCAGCGCAGAGCCCATGGCCGTCCGCAAAAAAATAGGCTATCTACCCGAACACAATCCACTTTATTTGGATATGTATGTCAAAGAGTATCTTCACTTTGTCGCCGGTTTACACAAACTTTCCAACAAAAACAAAATCATTGCCGACAAGATCGAAATGGTCGGACTAAGCCTTGAGCAAAATAAAAAAATCGGCAACCTTTCTAAAGGTTATCGACAACGGGTGGGGTTGGCGCAAGCCCTTATTCATGACCCCGACGTGCTGATTCTTGATGAGCCGACTTCCGGCTTGGATCCCAACCAATTGGTCGAAATCCGAAACCTAATCAAAACGGTCGGACAAGAAAAAACCGTCATCTTATCCACCCACATCATGCAGGAAGTCCAAGCCATGTGCGACCGGGTCATCATCATCAATCAAGGCCAATTAGTTGCCGACGACCCCATCGAAAAACTTTCGGCTCGGATAGCCGGAGAATCCATCATCACCGTCGGTTTTCAAAAAGAAGTGCCCATCAAAGCCTTAGAACAATTGCCCGGTGTCCAAAAAGTCGAACCATTGGCGCAAGCAAAATACCATATTTTTGCCAAATCCAAGGTAGATGTCCGGGAAGACTTATTTAAGCTTGCGGTAAAAAACCAATGGGTCATCTTGGAATTAATGAAAGACACACTCAGCGTCGAAGACGTATTCCATAAATTAACACAAAAAATCAGCAGCCATGATTAGTTTGTTTTTTAAGGAAATCAACTCCTTTTTCAGCTCGGTGATAGGCTATGTCGTCATGGGTGTTTTTTTGTTAGCCATTGGGCTGTTGATGTGGGTGTTTCCCGATTTTAGCATCATCAACTACAAATATGCGACCTTAGACCAGCTTTTTGATGTAGCGCCTATGGTCTTTTTGTTTTTGATACCGGCCATCACCATGCGCTCCATCGCCGAAGAGCGCAATCAAGGGACGATAGAGTTTCTTGAAACCAAGCCCCTGACCGACCTCCAAATTGTCTTGGCCAAGTTTTTCGCCAGCTGGGTTTTGGTCGGCATTACCTTAATTCCCACTTTGATTTTTTATTATTCGGTTTATCAACTTGGACTGCCCAAGGGCAATTTGGACTCCGGAGCCATTGCCGGTTCTTATTTGGGGCTGTTTATGTTGGGGGGAATATTTGCGGCCATCGGGGTCTTTGCTTCTTCGTTGACCAATAATCAAATCGTGGCCTTTTTGTTGGCGGCACTTTTGGCATTCATTTTTTATTGGGGCTTTGACTTTATTAGCCGGATGCCGGTATTTATAGGCTGGATAGACGACATCGTCCAAATGCTCGGGATTGAATACCACTACCAACAAATCAGTCGCGGAGTCATTGACAGCCGGAATATGATATACTTTTTCTCAGTCATGGCCGCCTTTATTGGGGCCGCACAACTGAGCTTGGAAAAACGCGGATGGTAAACTAAATCAAATGAAGCAATTTAAAAAATCAAAAGGGCGTGCCCTACTCAATTATACCCTGCTTTTGGGGATTTTGGTTTTGGTGAATATTATCGGAAGCTACTACTACGGTCAGATAGACTTGACCGAAGAAAAAAGGTTTACACTCACCAAAGCCACCAAAGAACTGCTCCACAAAATGGATAATGACGTGACGGTAGAAGTGCTTTTGGATGGAGAGTTTCCGGTGGGATTTAAGCGTTTGCAAAAGGCGACAAAGGAGATTTTACAAGATTTTCGCTCTCACTCGCCCTACATTCACTACTATTTTAATGACCCGAATGTGGGCACCGTAGAAGAAATCAATGAAACCCGTAAAGCTTTGGCCGAAAGGGGCATCTCCCCTATCCGCTTGATGATCAAAGATAAAACCGGCTCTTCCGAAAAACAGATTTATCCCGTAGCCATCGTCCATTACGGTAGCCGTGCCATGCTCGTCAATCTTTTGGAAAACTCCAATCCTTCCCTAAATCCGGAAATCGCCCTAAATAATTCGATTAGCCTTTTGGAATACAAATTCGCCAGCGCCATCCAAAAACTCCAAGCCAAAACCAAACCCAATATCGTCTTTGTCCAAGGACACGGTGAATTGCCCTTGGTCGCTTTCAAGGATTTGGAGCAATCGCTCTCCATCAATGCCGAAGTCAGCTTCATTAATTTGGACACCATCATCGCCCTACCCAAACAAATCGACATCGTGATGATTGCCAAGCCGCAGGGCGCTTTTTCTGAAAAGGAAAAATTTGTGCTGGATCAATACATCATGAACGGGGGAAAAGTGGTTTGGATGATTGACAAACTGGTTGTCAGCCTAGATAGCTTGGGCCGTACCGGCAAATATGTCCCCTATGATTACCAACTCAATCTGGATGACCAACTATTCAAGTACGGCGTCCGAATCCAACCCAATATGGTCTTAGACATGGAATGTGCCCGCATCCCGCTTCGCGTCGGTCAAGTCGGCAATGCTCCCCAATTGGATTTATTCCCGTTTTACTATTGGCCTTTGGCTTCGCCGGCTAGTACGCACCCGATTGTCAAGAGTTTGGACAGGGTGTGGATGCGATTTGGGAGCACGATTGACACCATCAAGACCAGAACTCCGGTCAAAAAGACCACTTTATTGGCTTCTTCCAAATATAGCCGCAAACAATTTATCCCCACCGAAATCTCCTTTGAAATCTATCATGAAGCCCCCAAACCCGAAAAATTTAACAAAGGCCCCCAACCCATGGCCGTTTTGCTGGAAGGCAGCTTCCCTTCGCTGTACAAAGATCGGGTGACCCATAAGATGCAAGCCGGATTGGATAGTTTAAAAATAGTTTATAAATCCCAAAGCGTTTCCACCCAAATGGTCGTTATATCGGACGGAGACGTCATCCGCAATGATGCCAATGCCCGCTCGAATTCGTATCAGCCTTTGGGCTTAAACCGGTATGAAAAATCAGGTGTGACTTACGCCAATAAAGACTTCATGCTCAATGTAGTAGAATATCTTTTGGAAGACAATGGCATCATTTCCGCAAGGTCGAAAGATGTCAAACTCCGATTATTGGATACCGTCAAAGCAGAAAAAGAAAAAACCAAATGGCAATTATTGAATATTCTTTTGCCGTTAATCTTGCTTTTCGTCGGTGGATTCTTTTTTAACTTCATCCGCAAAAGAAGATTTGCACGATAAACAACCGGACTATGAAAAAAACTTTTGGACTTCTTCTCCTGCTCCTTCTTTTGGGCGGAGCCACTTGGTATCTCACGAAAACAAAGCAAAAAGATGCCATGCCCGTCAGCACTTCGCTCTATGCCATTGATGACATTAATCGGGTCTATACCGTGGGAATCATCTATCCCAATGGCACCAAAGTTAAGCTCGAACGCAAAGGAGATAAATGGCTCTTCAACGGCAAAAAAGCCAATAAAAGCATCATCTATACCTTGCTCAATACCGTCAAAAAACAACGCATCTTGTATGCCACCCCGGCTTCCTTAAAAGAAACCATGCTACACAGTTTGGCGACCAACAAGGTCAAAGTGGAATTATACGACAAAGACAGACACATCCTCCAAAAATTCTATGTAGGCGCTCCGGCCAACGACGGCAATAGTACTTTTTTCATCAAGGAAGATTCCAATGAACCCCATTTGGTCGGTGTGCCGGGATTTGTAGGTACTATTGGGAATATCTATCGCCGTCCGGTGACAGACTGGAATGACAAGACCGTGTATGAATTCAACCCCGATGACATCGAATCTGTCAGCATAGAATACCCCAATATGAAAAGCCGCTCGTTTATACTTAAGCGCAACGGAAACGACTTCCAAGTCCAACCATTTTATGATATTACGCCTAGAATTAACAAAAAACTTAAGCTGGGAGCAGGAAAAACTTTTCTTGGCTTTTTCAAAAAAATAGGCGCCGAATTCTATGAACCCAATATCCAACTTCGGGATTCGTTAAAGCAATTAGTGCCTTTTGCCATTTTGACCCTTACGGAAAAAAATAAGCAACAACATACTTCCAAGTTTTATCCCTTTTTGCCGCAAGGTATCGCCAGCATCGAAGATTTACCGGCTAAAGATAGAGACCCCAATAGCCCGCTAGGTGTCAACCGGTATTTTGTCATTACGGAAGAGGATGCCTGCTTACTCACCCAGCACCGGGTCATCGGCAAAGTACTTTGGCAATACAAGGATTTTTTTGATTCACCTAAATAAAAACTAAAGCTTATGTCCCCCCGATTGGCGAAAGCCTTCTATCTCCTACTATTCCTAGGGACGGTCTCCCTGTTGGCTCCATCTTGTCATGCACTAAAAAAAGGCAGAAAAACCACTTATCGCAAGTCCCCTAAAAAATCGGCGACCAATCAATACCGCCAAAATATAGTCAAAGCTGCCAAAAAAAATCTTGGTATCCGATACAAATATGCCGGCAATACCCCCCGCACCGGATTTGACTGCTCCGGCTTCACCAAATACGTCTATGCTAAGCAAGGATTCTCCCTACCCAGAACGTCCAAAGCCCAAGCCAAAGTCGGAAAACGGGTCAATCTCAGATATGTCGAGAAGGGGGATTTGGTCTTTTTTGGAAAAAGGGGCAAAGTCAGTCACGTAGCTATCGTTGCCGAAAACAAAAAGGGCAATGTCTATGTTATTCACAGTACATCTTCCAAGGGAGTAAAAATCGACAACATTACTACATCAAAGTACTGGAAACCACGTATCTTGTTCGCTCGTAATGTAGTGGACTCGAACATTTTCGCAAGAAACCATTGAAATGATTGCTCGAATACTCCGATTTTGGAGACATTTAATACACAAGAATACTTCAGACATGTTAAATTTGATTCTATTTGGCCCGCCGGGGTCAGGTAAAGGCACGCAGGCAAAAAAACTCGAAAAAGAATTCAATCTTATCCATATCTCTACCGGCGATTTGTTCCGGTATGAAATTGGAAACAATACCCCTTTAGGCCTAAAAGCCAAAGAATATATGGACAAAGGACAGCTCGTCCCCGATGAAGTGACCATCGGCATGCTTCAAAACAAAGTCGAACAGCATCCTGATGCGGCGGGCTTTATTTTTGATGGTTTTCCTAGGACGGTGCCCCAAGCCGAAGCCTTGGATGCCTTCCTTGCGGAAAAAGATACCACCATTGCAGGCCTTTTGATGCTGGATGTTCATGATGATGAAGTCGTCGCCAGAATCCTTAACCGCGGAAAAGACTCCGGACGCTCCGATGACAACGACGAATCTATCATCCGCAATCGAATCAAAGTCTTTAACGAACAGACCGCCCCCATCTTTGACCATTATCAAAAATTTGGAAAATCTC
>JALVCY010000521.1 GCA_027009605.1 Saprospiraceae bacterium | reverse complement strand
ATCCAATTCTACCCAAAGGCGTTGCGCCATCCCGTTGAAGGCTGAAGTGATGAATTGGATTTTCATAAAAGCGTATTAAATCTTCTCGATATTTTGTTCGATGACTTGGAGCGTTGCCGCTAAATCTGTATCTTCTTTGGGCAAAAGGTCATATCTTATCTTGCCGCACAATTTGGCGAGATTAGAGGAAAGTGCATCCGACTCTAAAGAAGTGATTTTTGAATCCAAAGACGTATTTTTAATAGTTTGGATGAGATTAGAGTACTCATGAAGCACTTCAGGATTGGCGATGATAGAAATTTTGTGGGTCAAAAACTCCAAAGTAATCAAGTCTTTTTGGTCGATGGTTTCCTTACGGATAATCTCTTCGATAAAATTAATTAAATCAAAGTAAAGCCCTGATTTCATTTCAAAGACTTTGACGCGTTGTTCCTTTTCTAATTCTACTTCGCTTTGTTTGTTTAGCAGAGCCGCCGTGATGGCGATGGTCACCACCGTACCCAGCACAATCAAGACGATTTCTTGCCCGAAAGGATCATTTCCTGATTGGGTGTAAGCCAGCCGCAAGTAAATATACCCGGCAATGAAGGTGATAACAGAGACAAGCAGGTACTTAATGCTGTTAGTCATAATGGTTTTTTTTTTGATTAGAAAGGACAAGATAAGGCATATTTTCTAGGTCAGCACCCGAATGCTCATTTTTTTTTTAGAATTTCCAAATGACAAAATACTACTCACTAATCCCCGCAAAATGATAATAAGCGGCACAAGCACCTTCCGAGCTCACCATGGGTGCTCCCAACGGATTTTGGGGCGTGCATTTCTTGCCAAATTCCGGACATTGTACCGGCTTGATAATCCCTTTCATGACATCGCCGGCTAAGCAATCCGGATTTTCTTGGGCTTCTTCAATATTTACATCAAATTTTAGCATAGCATCAAAGGCGGCATATTCTTCCCTTACGCCGTAACCGCTCAAGGGGATATTTTCCATACCGCGCCAAACTCGATCCGTAATTTTAAAGACTTTGGCAATGACATCTTGGGCGGGTTCGTTGCCTTCTTCTTTGACAATTCTGGCATATTCATTTTCGACTTCGTAGCGACCTTCTTCCAGTTGTTTGACGGTCGCCAAAATGCCTTTTAAAATATCCACCGGCTCAAATCCCGTGACCACAATAGGTACTTTATATTTTTCCGCAAGGGGATAATACTCCCAATACCCCATAATCGAACATACATGTCCGGCAGCCAAAAATCCATCAATATGACTGTCCACATCGTTCATCACATTCTCAATAATCGGTGGCACAATCACATGCGAAGTCAAAATTGAATAATTCTTAATGCCCAATTTTTCCGCATGCAATACCGACAACGCATTGGCCGGAGCCGTCGTTTCAAACCCCACCGCAAAAAAGACGACTTCTTTATCCGGATTGGCTTGCGCAATATTGACCGCTTCCAAAGGCGAGTATAAAATCCTAATATCCGCTCCTTCCGCTTTGGCTTCCAAAATACTCTTTTGAGAGCCGGGCACTCGAATCATATCCCCAAAAGAACAAAGTATAACCCCTTCTTTCTCAGCCAAATAGATAGCCTTGTCAATCAAATGCAAAGGAGTCACACACACCGGACATCCGGGCCCGTGTACCATCGTAATCTCTTGGGGCAGCACTTGCAAAATACCATTTTTGACCAAGCTGTGAGTCTGTCCACCACACACTTCCATGATACGCCAAGGCTTGGTGACGGTTTTTTTGATTTCTTTGAGCAGCCTTTGCGCCAAGGCCGGATCTCTATATTCTTTTAGATATTTCATTGGGCGATTTTGTGCCAAATAAGATATTGGATGCGAATTAAAAAAATGGGTTGGTTAATCTCGGGCAAATTTACGAAAATCTTGTAGATAATCATTGAAAACTGACCTACCTTAGTCATGGGAAAGTCGGATATAGTGGTTTGCTCTTGTTTCCACAAAATTTTATTCTGTTTTATGCCTTTTTTCTTACCCCAACAATTAGCGGTATAGCGGTGTAGCGGTCTAACGGGTGAGCGGTATCCAATCCACCAAGCTGATTGAACAACAAAAGACACGAATTAAAGGTTAAAGGTCAAGGGTTAAGGGTTAAGGGTTAAGGGTAGGCCGTATCCAAACCACCAAGATGTTTGAACCACGAAAGATAC
>JALVCY010000520.1 GCA_027009605.1 Saprospiraceae bacterium | reverse complement strand
ATCCACATCAAATACGATACATGCTTTATCTATCCCTTTGAGATAATACCCAAAGTCATGATCAATCTTAAATCCTGTCTCTTGATACTTCATTTTCAGAAAGGCCATATCTTCTTCCGACTTAAATATCCCAATCGCATCCACCACTTCGCCGGCATAAATAATATTTGATAGATAGACCACATTCAGCTCCCCCGACCTAATATTCGGATGCGCTGTCCGGTCATAAAGCAACTTCGCCAAACTCTTGGAATGTTCCACCAAAGTATCTGCTTGCGCAAAAATAGCCCGCACCATTTGATAGACTTCATTCTTGGCCAATTCATCCGGATGCGTAAAGCTCATAAAATCTTGTGGCTTAAAAGGAGATAAAAAATACTCCAACAAATAATCCATCGTCTCTTCACTCACCTCGGCAGCGTCTTCCGACAAAACTAAAGCCTCGTCATTCGTAGGATTGCCGATATGATGCGTAATGATATGATCGGCATTGGTCTGTGAGAAATCAAAATCTGTCATTTTTTTATTCTTTGTATTTGTATTTTGTGATTTTTTTTAATCGCCTTGGACTGATATTATGATGGCATTCATTTTCGCCGTTTGTTTGGTGGGTGGTATTCGTTTGATGGGCGAACACAAGGTTCGCCCCTACCGGCAACGTCACGCCGTTATACCTGTAAAACCGTTTACCGTTATACCGTTACACCATTATACCGTTACACCGTTATCAATATCCCATCCATTTCAGCGTCCGTGTATCAGAGCGCCATTTTTCTTTGACTTTGACGGTCATATCCAGGAATACTTTGGATTGCAGCCAAGTCTCTAGGTCTTTTCTGGCGGCTGTGCCCATTTTTTTAATGGCAGAGCCTCCTTTTCCGATGAGAATCGACACTTGGCTCTTTCTTTCCACATAGATAATGGCTCGGATGCGGATTAGCGGCTCGCCCTTCTTGGTCTTCGTCTCCACAAACTCCTCCACCGTCACATCGCAGGAATAAGGAATCTCCTTTCCGTATTGCAACATAATCTTCTCCCTAATTATTTCGGAAACGAAAAAACGCTCCGGACGATCCGTCAATTGATCCGGCGGATAGAAAGGCTCCCCTTCCGGCAAAGCCGCCACAATCCGGCTTTTCAAGAACTCCAACCCCAAGCTACTCGCTGCCGAAATAGGTATAACTTCTTGAGCATCAACGAGTTTCTCCCATTCATCCATCAATTCCATCAACGGTTCTTGCTCCATCAAATCGACCTTATTAAAAATCAAAAAGACCGGCACTTCGGATTTATTCAAAATCTCAATAATGGCATCATCCTTACCATAGGTATCCGTCACATCCATCACAAAGAGCATCAAATCCGCATCTTCAAGCGTGGACTCCACATAAGAATTCATCACTTCATGCATCTTATAAGAAGGCTCTTCGACATAGCCGGGCGTATCAGAATAGACGATTTGGTAGTCATCTTCTGACACAATACCGATGATACGATGTCTGGTGGTTTGTGGTTTATGGGTAATGATTGCCATCCGTTCGCCCACGAGTGCATTCATGAGTGTGGACTTCCCCGCATTGGGCTTCCCGACGATATTGACAAATCCTGATTTAAAGGCCATTTAATTGTTTTTTGCAAAAGTAGGTGTTTTTTTGGCAAGCATTCTGAAAGTTAGGAGATTTCTTGGCTCACCGGGTCGCTAAGCGCTTCTCCATCCTGGCGACTTTGTCGCTGAAGATGGAGAAGTGATTGGTGAGCCAAACCGTTCGCACAAGACCAAGAAAAAGACACTACTTCTGCTTGGCTTCATGTATGATTTCTGGAATTTTTGCAAAAAGATTAGGCACAAAATATGAGTCTGCTCCGAAAAGTCCACTCCGCCAAAAATAAAAGCGATGAACAAAATTTTATTTGGTTACGATACAAGAACTTTCCAAAAGTTTTAAACTTTTGGAAAGTTTTATCAAAAAGAAACCAAATAAAATTTTGTGGTCACAAGAGCAAACTACTACATTTGACTTTTAGGAGTAAACTCAAGTAGTGAATGTTCTAATCTTCAGTGCGTGATTTTGGGCTCACCTGCCGATTCCAACCGGTACTGCGCTGCGCATCGAGCATAGCGATTCATTTGTGGCTTTGGGCTTATTTTTTCTTTTTGGGCAGCTTCTGTATCAACTTCACATTGGCAAAGATTGGAC